>QHVX01000014.1 GCA_003222375.1 Acidobacteriota bacterium | reverse complement strand
CACTGCGCGATGTTCTCGGCGGAGGGATTCATCGAATCGAAAGGCGGAACGTCGTTGATGCAGCCGTAGTCGAGCTTTTTCGCGAGCGTCTCCAGCTTTTGCTTCGCACTGATGAAGTCGACCGCGATCGCATCGGCATCCACGCCGCCGGTGACGGCGGAGAGCTCAGCCTCGACTTTGTAGGAATGGCCGTGGAGGGGCTCGGAGATGCCGCGATATTCGCGCAGGAAATGCGCGGACTCGAATCGCGCTTCGACGCGGACGCTGAAGCTTCCCGCCGCGGCGCCGAACACGCGCTCGATCATGATTTCGCTCATTCCGAGCTCGCGCAGCTCCTGCGGATTCGATTGCGAGCGCAACAACCGCTCGGCACGCTCATCATCCCAACAATCGGCCGGATTGCTCGCCTCGGCCAGCGCGATCAGCGCCTGCAGCGTTTTGCGCCGATTGGCATCCACGGCGTGAAGTGTACAATGCGCGCCGATTTCGAATGCCTGACCTTCAATTTATGCCGACTCTGAGCGCAGCGAAGGGGAGGCATCTCCGGTGGTGCAGCTACGGCCGACCTTTGCACTGTGTGCGTCGTTCTAACATTTGCGTCGCTGCCGGACCGGAGATCCCTCGCCGTCTGCGCGGCTCGGGATAAACTGGCGAGTCTCGAATGCCTCTGCCCAAGAGCATCCTCTGCTCTGCCTGCAACAAGACCTACCCCGAAGGATGGCGGCGCTGTCCCTACTGCGGCCACGACGCGATCGGACTGAAGCAGCAGGCGATCGCGCAGAAGTACATGCAGCGCAAGGTTCAGGATTTCGAGCAGAAGTTCGGGCGTGAGCGCAAGCCGCCGCGGCCCGAGACCCGAGGACAGGAACGCAGACAGGGACAACAGCGTCCGCAGCAGGAAGACCGGCCGGGACGCGGACGCCGCCGCCGGCGTCGCGGCGCCCGCCCGCGCGCTCAATCGGGCAGCGCCCCACCCCCGCCGCCCTCCCGCCCCACACCCGCCCCGAATCAGCCTCGCCCTGACGGCGATCGGCCCAAAGGACGCCGGCGATTTCGCAGACGACGACGGGGCGGAGGTGGGGGCGGTGCGGGTGGTGGGGGTGGCGCGCCGAAGACGTAGTGTAGCTACACTTCTGGCACCGGCTCGATGCGCGGCTCCGCGTGTTTGGGGCGATTCAGCCGCAGATGTCGCGCCGTGCATTCGGCGAATCCTTCGCAATGAATGCAGTAGCGATCGGAGTGCTCGGGCTTGTAATCGACGGGCGGACAGATGTTCACGCCCTGCACGATCTCGCGCTCTGCAATACCGATGAGGCGATCGATATCCGAGTCGGATCCGGTCGACAGCGCTTTCTTCACTGCCGCCACCCGCGCGAGATTTCGCGTCGTCGTGTTGACGCCCTTTTGCTCTTCGGTCGGGTCTGAATATTCGACTTCGACGCGCTGCACGAGGTAGTACGCGAAGCCAACCATCGCGCCGGCCAGCGCCGCGAGATTGGCGCGACTCCCGAAGATTGCGCCCGCCAGCAGCGCCGCGAACGCCAGCCAGGCGAGCACGGTCACGCGAATCAGATAAAACCGCTGTTCGCGATTCAACGCCGCGTAGACAAACAACAACGTGAAGTTGATGAAGAACGAGCCGAGGAGCGGGGTATTGGTCGAGGCGGCGACAGCGGCGGTCGTCAGCGTCGACACCAGGTAGAAATTGACGAAGTGGAATGTTCCCCACTCCTCTTCGACATTCGCGCCCATCAACGTCAACAGGACGAGATTGAAGAAGAGCGTCACGACGGGAGGCATCGGCAGCAGTCCCGCGAACTGATACGTGAACACGCGCCAGATCTCGCCGACCGCGACCGCGTGGCGATCGAACGCGAACAGCCGCGTGAATTTTTCAGGATCCTGATGCTGCAGCAGGAAGAACGCGATGTTCAGAAAGAGCAGGATGTAAATCGATCGAAGGTTCTCGCCGCGGCTTCTGAACATGATTCAACGTACGACGACATTATCCATCGCCTCGAAGCGAAGGACCTGTCCGTTTGCTAAACCGTGACGCGCGGCCACGCCGGCCGCCACTTCCAGCACGTAGCGAGCGTCGGCGTTCGGCGGCACGCTCGGGCATGGATCGGCCTTGCAGGGCGGCACGTTCGAGGCGACGTGCGCGATCCGTTTCTGATCGTCGATCCAGATGATGTCGAGCGGAATCAAAGTGTTTTTCATCCAGAACGGATAGTTGCCGCTTTGCGGAAAGAGAAAAACCATTCCGCGATCGGCCGGCAGCGTGTCGCGATACATCAGTCCCTGCTGCCGCGTCGCGTCGTCGGCCGCGATCTCCACGCGCACGGCGTAATTGTCCGGAAAGATCACGCGCGGTCCGGCCGGGGCGGTGGGCTGGGTCGGGGCGGTGGGGGCGGGAGCGTTCACGCCGCAGGTGAGGAGCAGCGCGGCGACGGCGGCGAAAAACTCATTTTTCATTCTCCACCTCGACGATATCCTCCTGCTTCCCCTCCCTGGGGATGAGATCGTATTTCTTCGCGTAGTAGCGGAACGATCGGAACGACATGCGCAGCAGCTCTGCGGCCTGCGTCTGCACGCCGCCGCTGCGTTCGAGGGCCTTCATCATGAAGATTTTTCCGATCGCTTCGAGATGGTCTTGCAGGGAGATGCCGTCGGGCGGCAGATCGAAAGTCACATCCGGAATGCTTCCGCCAAGCAGCACCGCTTCGGGGAGGGACTTGGTGGTCAGCACTTCGGATGTCTCGAGCGCGATCATCCGCTCGACGACGTTTTCGAGCTCGCGCACGTTTCCGGGCCAGTGATACTTCTCGATTGCGCGCATCGCGTCGGTCGAAATCCTCTTCTGCGGGACTCCGAGGTTTGCGCAGTACTTGGAGACGAAGTGCTCGACCAGCAGCGGAATGTCTTCCTTGCGCTGCCGCAGGGCCGGCAACGCGATCGGGATGACGTTGATGCGTGATCGATTCGTTCAGATCGCGATTGGTCGCTGCGATCACGCGCACATCCACTTGTGTCTCGGTGTTCGATCCCACCTTGCGCACCAGGCGGTCCTGCAGCACGCGCAGGAGCTTGATCTGCATGGCGGTGGAGGTCTCGCCGATCTCATCGAGAAAGATCGTTCCGCGATCGGCTTCCTGAAACAGTCCGCGCTTTTCGCGAATGGCGCCGGTGAACGCGCCACGTTCATGTCCGAAGAGCTCCGATTCGAGCAGATTCTCGGGCAGAGCGCCGCAGTTGATCGACACAAACTTGCCGCGGCGGCTGGAGTTGTAGTGGATGGCGCGGGCGATCAGTTCTTTTCCAGTTCCTGATTCGCCGGAGATGAGGACAGTCGACATCGTTTTCGCGATGCGCTGCACGATCGAGAAAATCTCCTGCATCCGTGTGCTGCGGCCGATGATGTTGGCGAACGTGAATTTCTCTTCGAGCGCGGTGCGGAGGTGAAGATTTTCGTCCTCCAGCTCTTTCCGCTCGACCGCTTTGCGGACGATGATCTTCAGCTCTTCGATGTCGAACGGCTTGGCGATGTAGTCGAAGGCGCCTGCCTTGAGCGCCTCGACAGCCGATTTGGTCGAGGTGTGGGCCGTGATCATGATGACGGCGATCGACGGATTCTGCGCTTTGGTCTCACGCAGCAGCTCGAGGCCCGAGCCGTCGGGGAGCATCAGGTCGCACAGGACGAGGTCGGGCTCGTCTTTTTGCAAAGCCGCGCGTCCATCGGCGAGTGTGGCAGCCGTCTCGACGCGGCAGCCGTCCTCTTCGAAAACAGTGCTCAAAAGGTCGCGAAGCGACACCTCGTCATCGACGATCAGGAGGTCCACTTGCATCGATTATCTCGCATTCGAGAAGCGCGAGGAGGTCGCGCAGCCGCTGTGCATCGACGTATTCCGTTGACACTTCACGGAATAGCCGCTCGACGCCTGCGCGATACCGCCGCGCGATGTTCGGCGGCGCGCGCAGGCCTGCTTCCCGGAGGTGGCGCACGAGCGCGGCTGCTGCTGCGTCGCGCGGGAGGTGCGGCGGGAGGGCCAGGAGGCTGACGTAGCGCCGGCTCTCAGCCGGCACGTTCAGCAGTCTTCGTCGCGAGCGATTCTTTGCACTGACCGTCTCGATGATCCGCGTGCGACGCGACTGCGGAATGAAATAGATCGCCTGCACGACGTCGCGCGTCTGGCCGATGCGCCACGCGCGTCCGTTGCGTTGATCGAGCTTCACTGGATTCCAGGGAATGTCGTAGTGCACGACGATGCCCGCGCGCTGCAGATTCAATCCTTCCGATGCGAGGTCGGTGCACACGAGCGTCTCGATGCGGCCGCGTCGAAATGCGTCTAACGCGTCCAGCGGCTGCATGCCGCGCGACGTCACAATGCCGGCGTTCGCGATCGCGCCGCGAACATCTCGCGCTGTGGCAACTGCGCTGGTGAAGATCAGCATCGGCTCGCCGTTTCGATTTCGAACCTGAGTGAGCAGCTCGCGTTTGCGTCTCGGCGCCGCTGCGGCAGCAATTGCCAGGGTGTCGAGCCGACGCATCTCCGCCTGAATCTCATCTGCCGTGATGTGTGCTTCCGCGGGCGCGAAGACATCCCAGAACAAGACTTTCTGGAACGCATCGCGATCTTCCTCATCGCCGAACGCCCGACGATAGTCGCGTTTGTTCAGAGCGCGGCCACTGCGGAGACAATCGAGAGCGCGCTCGTAGAACCGCGTCTGGCGCCGGATCGACTCGAGGAGCGCCGCCTCGCTCGATTCGAGCCGCCGCCACAGGATCCGCCGTAGCAGCGCGTGATGATTTCCGATCAGCGGAAATCGCAATTCGTCGATGCCGCGCGCATCGAGAAGGGGGTGGCGGATGACGCGTCGGTCGACGCTGCCGAACTGCAGCTCGGCGGGAAGAACGTCGCGGTCGCGACGAATCACAACTTCCGAAATGATCGTCCGGATCGCATTCGCGTCGCGGACGCGAAACGCATCTTCGATCGATGCGACGCCGATCGCGCGGAGCGCGTCATCGGCTGCGATCAGGGCGACAAGCGAAAAGAGATCGTCGGGCGAATTGCAGATCGGCGTGGCGGTCACCAGGAGCAGCCTGGCTCCGATCGATCGCAATGCCAGCGCGCGGTAGCGCTGCGTGCTGCTGTTCCGAAAGGAATGCGCCTCGTCGACAATCAGCAGACGATGTTGTCCGGGTTCCGCGACGAAACGGTCGCTGAGGAGCGAGTCGTGTGTGAGGACGCGGGCGGTGACATCGAAATCGTCGAGCGTCTCTTTCCATTGGTCCACCAGCGAAGCGGGAACGATGACTTCGATTGCGCCATGTGTCTTCGCCGCGACTGCGGCGGCGACGAAGGATTTTCCGAGACCCACCTCGTCCGCGAGAATTGTGCCGCGGTAACAATCGAGAAGCGTGAGAATGCGATCGACGGCATCGCGCTGGTGAGGCGCGAGATCAATCATCGATCGTTTTGCCGAGGCGCCGGGCGAGAAATTCGGAGAGGCGAGATTCTTCCGCGGCCGTGACGGCGTAGGCTTTCGCAATCGGCACGGAGAGCGCGTTGACGGGAAGCGGAATGTGCCCGATCGTGCGGCCGAAATAACGATAGTGAAAGTCTTTCGCGCGCTCGGCGGTCATCACCGCGAGCGCATTCACGATCGTCGAGTTGAGAACGGAAGCGATGGCATTCGCTTCTTCGCGCGACGCCGCCTCCAGCGCGTAGAGCGTCTGATTCGGAACGAGCGGCACGCGATGTCCGCTCACGACTTCATGGTCGCCTAACACTGCCGCGCAGATGCCACGCGAGACATCCTTCCAGACGACTTTGATGCCGACGTGCTCGGGTCGCAGATACGCCAGCTGCAAATCGTCGGGATCGATGTCGCGCGCTTTCGCGAACAGTTCGAGCCAGCGCGGGATGCGATTCCATCCGCCGCGCGGAGGCCACAGCATCCACGACGCGCCGTTGATGCGGCACGGAGTCACATCGCGACCGCGAACACAGCGCGCGACATAGCGCAGCGGAATGCGCAAGCCATCGCGCGTTTCGACCGAGTCGCCATTGATTTTCGCGACGTCGAGAAAAAAGCTTCCGTTGTCGCCACTCTTCACGCCCATCACTGGACGGCGTCGCAGAGTTTCCAAAAGTGGTGGATTATCGCGATACAGCCGCGCCACGGTTTCGAGCAAATCGGGCGGCAAGAGCGACCACTCTGATCCCGCGACCGAGAGCGCCTGCTGCGCAATCGAATACTCCTCGCCATTCGCATTGACGCGAACGGTGCGGCGCGAACGGCGCTTCGCGATGGTGATGCCGAGGGGGAAGGTGTCGGCGTCGAAGAGGCGGCGGGCGCGATCGGTCCAATCGTCGAGCGCGACGATCGCCATCGACTCGGCCGCCCGGCGCAGCGGCGCGGCGTAGGCGGCGTTCATCATCTTTGCCGGCATCAGCAGCGACACGATTCCGGCCGGCGATCCGAGCGCCAGCGCGCGCTCGAAGAAGACAATCGACAGATCGGGCTGGTGGAATGCCACGTTGCGTCCCGCCGATGCGCGAAAGAGGCGGTAGCGATCGGCGTACATCCGCTTGGCGCGCGCATCGATCCGACTGTTGCGAACCCATGGCGGATTTCCGATGACGACGTCGAAGCCGCCCTTCGCCATCACGTGGGCGAAGTGGATGTCGTAGGAAAAGAAATCGAGCTCACCGTCTTCGGCGCGATTGAGAAGCTGCCGAGACTCGGCGATGCGCGCGTGCAGCTCGCGGCATCGGGCGAGGTTGGTCGGCCGCACGCGGCCGAACAGATCGCGCTGCGGCGCGGCGACCTGCAGCAGCTCGCGATCATCGATCTCGATCGATTTGTTGAGCAGCTCGGCGGCCATGCGTTGATCGTTGCCGCGAATCATTCGCGCCAGCGCGGGACGATCTTTTTGCGGCGCGCTGCGATAGCGCGCAATGAGGTCCGACTGCGCGCGCAACGCCGTCATCCACTCGCGATAGACATCGCCGCGACCGTCACCGAGGAAATCGGTCGGACTCAGGAGCGAGTTCCCCTGAAGGATGTTGCGATCGAGATTCGGGAGCGGCGGAATGTCTTCGATCGGAGCGGCGCGCTTCGAAACGATCGCGAGCCATAGCCGCAATTCGCACAGCCTCACCGCTTCGGGCTTCAGATCGACGCCGAACAGCGAGCGCTCGACGATCGCCTGCCGATCATGTCCCGTCATGCGCTCGATGGTGTGGAGTGCCGACAGCAGGAACGCGCCCGATCCGCAGGCCGGATCGAGAATCGTGATCGACTCGAGGCGGCGCACGTCCCCGCCGCACCACTCCGCGATCGCACGTTCGGTCAGCGCATCGACGATGCATTTCGGCGTGTAGAAGCTCCCGCTGGCCGCCCGCTCATCCTCGGCCATCAGCGACTCGAAGACTTTTCCGAGCATCTCGGGATCGATGTGCGAGCCTCCCGAGTCGATCTCGTCGATGCTGAACGCAAAGCGCTCGAAGACGCTGTCGATCACGCGCTGCATCAGATCGTTCGGCAGCGTGAGGCTCGCGTGACGGCGCTCGAATGAGGATGGATCGAACAAGCCGCCGTTGAGATACGGAACATTGCCTAACAATCGCGGCGGCAGATGCCGATCGCGTATGGGCGTGTTCAGGCATCCGAAAAAGAGTGGCGCCAGGACGGACTGGTAAAAATCGTGTCCGCTTTGCAGCGCTGCTTCGAGCCGATCGACGAGAAATCGGCGCTCGCCGTTGAGCCATCCTTTCTGCTGGACGAAGTACAGAAACAGCAGCCGCGACAGAATCAGAAGCGCTTGTGCCGATGTGGCGTCGCTCGATTCTTTCGAGAATTGCGCCCGAAGCAGCGCGTCGACTTCGCGGACGGCGGATCGGAATCGCTCGAAAAATTGTCGCGTCAGCGTTTCGCGATCGAGCGCCCGATCGAAAAGGCGCGCGTGATCGGCATCCTCCGACGCCTCCAGCAGATTCAGGCGATCGATGGCATGCGGCGACGGATTGCGCAGATCGATATCGAGTCGCCGCAGCTCGCGATGTTGCGAGAGATCGTAGACCGCGATCCGATCGCCGCTGGCCGCAACAAGTGCCGGCTTGCGGAGAACGTTGTACGCCTGCAGCGAGCGCAAAAAATGAAGTGCGGCGTCTTGCGCCGGCAACGCATCGAGGACGTAGCAGTCGAGCGACTCCGTCCGGGCTGCCAGATGCAACGTTGCGGTGTCGTCCCACTCGATCGCGATGCCTGCGCTGCGCCATTCGCTCGCGACAATCCGAATCGGTACGACCGGATATCCCAGGTCTTTGAGCAGGCCGAAGCCGTCGCACTCGCGGATGCGCGCCGCGCTGATCACCGGTACACTCCGGTCGGCGCATGAACATTCGTTGGGCGTACTTGAAGCGCGTCCTCGCCGGTGCGATCTTCGGCCTCTACGTCGCGCACCTGCTGTACTTCCTCAATCCGCAGGTCGATATCACGCCGGCCCGGCTCGCCATCGTGACGATCGTCTACGGCTTGATCTGCGGCGTTCTGTTCGGCAGCGCTCTGTGGGTGTTGCGGATCCTTCGAGTGAAGATGTTCGGAAGGTCCGAGAATCGTGCTCACGGATTCGGCTACGTCGTGCTGGCGGCCTTCATCGCGGCCGCGCTGTACTGGATGCACCTGTACGTTTTTCGAATCGGCTACCTGCCCATCGGCGCCGTGCGGGTGCTCGCGAAGGCGACGAATCTGATTACCGCGACCGCCTTCGCGCTGCTGCTGTTGTGGGTCATCGAGCGCAACGCCGATCGGCGCCGGTCGCGCGCGATCTTTCTCGTGGGCGTGGTGCTGATCGCGATTTCGTCGTTCTTTCTCTATCAGCGCCGCGACAGCTATCGCACGGAAAAACAGAGCGTCGTGGTCGCCGACGTCGGAACGGTTGCCGGCCAGCGGCCGATCATCGTCGTCGCGATCCGCAATCTTCCGTACGACTGGATCCTGACGCTGAGCGGCGAGGGGAGTCTGCCGTTTTTCGATCAGGCTCGCGGCCGCGGATACTTCACGCGGCTCGAGCCGTTTCCGGCCACCGATCAGCAGGCGCTGTGGGCTTCGATCGCGACCGGGAAGCTCCCGTTTCGCCACGGAGTGACCGGGCGGTTCGCCTACCGGACTTCGCTCAACAGCCGCGATCCCACCGAGCGCTTCCTCATTCTTCCCAGCGGCGTTGGATTTCGAATTTGGGGACTGATTCCTCCCATCGACCGAATCGCGCCGCAGTTGCCGTCCGGCGATGTGCTGCCGTTCTGGACGCTCTTCGAACGCGTCGGCCTTAACGCGTCTGTGATCGACTGGCCGTCGGCTGGAAAGCAGCAGCGGCCCCGGCCAATGGTGGCGCCGGCAGCCGTGCAGCGATTCAACGGCGCCGGTCGTGCGCGCGATCGAATCGTGAGAGGGCTGACAGCCGATCTGTCGACTGCCGACTCGATCCGCGCGGCGGCCTCGAATCGCAATCTCACGCTCGTCGTCGGCGCGCTGAATGGATTCGAAGAAGCGCAGCGCGCGATTCACATCTTCACGAACGATCTGCCGCCGCGATCGACGATGAAGGGCGAAGTCCTTCGGGGTTACGCCGAACAGATCGACTCCATGCTGGCCTCGATCGCGCGACAGTTTCCCGATCACCTCCTGGTCGTGCTCTCGCCCTCGGGGCCGGTCGCTCCTGCCCTGGCGACGACTCCCTACGCAATGCTGCGGGATTGGATCTCGAACGAAGATCCTGGTGCCGACGACGGATTCGTTCTGATCAGCGGTTCGGGCATTGCGCATCCGCAGAAACCGTCGCCGGCCGCGCCCGATGATGTCGTTCCGACTTTGCTGTACGCCGCCGGACTTCCGATCGGACGCGACATGGATGGCCGCGTATTGACGGATGCATTCACGGACGAGCTTTTGCGCCACAACGCGCTGTCGCTCGTGCAGACCTATGAGGCGAAACAACTGGTCGTACGTCGTGGCGGTGCGTGAATTCATCGGCATGTCTCAAAGTGGGGCCGCCTCTCAGGCGGCCCCGGCGGGTCGGCCGTTAGCTGGCCGTGTTGCGGCGGGAATTCGAAGCCTTCGAGGAGCGCGGCTTGCGGGGCGAACGGACCTTGGCGGTGAGAGTCGAGGGACCCTCGACGACGATGTAGGCGCTGAGGCGTTCGTACGACTTATCGCCGAAGCCCTTCACCTGCATGATGTCGGTTGTCTTCTGAAACTTTCCGTGCTGCGTGCGGTAGTCGATGATTCGCTGCGCGGCCTTCGTGCCGACGCGCGGCAGCAGCGACAGTTGTGCGGCGTCAGCGGTGTTGATGTTGACGACGCCCTCGGCAGCGCCGGAGGTCGCCGGCGTCTCGGCGGCAAAGGCAGCCGCGCCGGCGGTGGCGATGAGAAATGCGATGACGAAAATGGGGAGGGACTTTCGCATGGTTTTGTTTCTCCTTTCGTTTGTTGGTTCGTTGTTTTTTGGTTGGATCGATTGGCTGGTAGACCACACGAGGACCTTCGATCTCGATCCTCTTCACTTCACACAGTCGCGCTTTTGTCGGCTACCACCTCCTTTTCGAGGCAGGGCACACTTCAATCGGGCCGCCATGTGGCATCGCGAGTGAAGTTGTTGAGGACGTTGGCTGTTAGGCGGGAAGCAGCTTTAGCGCGCTGTCAAAAAAGTTGGCCTCTGGAGTCCAGAGGCCGGTGCATATGAAGAGGACGATGAACGATGGACCCGCCACGCGACGGGTCCGTCGCCATTAGAACTGAATTCGAGCTCCCAACTGCAATTGCCGCGGGCCGCCATAACGGGGCGCCGCTGCGGTTCCGTACAGGCTGATCGCATCGTTACCGAAGTTCTTGTTGGGTGCACGCGTGACATTGAACCAGTCGGCTGTCAACGCGAAATGATTGAACTTCTTCGCCAGCCTGAGATCGACGTCGAAGAAGGATGGCTGGCGCATTGAGTTTCTCTTTGCTACACGGCCATTGATGATTGCGCGATCGTTGTCGTCGTTACCGTCGTTCTGCGTGTCGAAGCCGATCGTTGGAGTAAAGGGGAAGCCAGTTCGCGCCATCACAACGCCACCGAGAGAGAAGCCGCCGGGCAGGTCATAAACGATGTTGGCGTTGCCGGAGTGGCGGGCGTCGTATTTGGACGGTGCCCATTCCGCGTCTGGATCGAACACATTGAGAATCGTCTCGCGTCCGAACACTCGCTCATTGGAGTCGTTGTCCCAATTCTTGGACCATGTGTAATTGAATTGGAAATGGAGTCTGCCTCCGTTGCCCTGCAGAGTGACGGGCACCGCGTCATATACGGACTTTGCATCCGATTCATTCACCGAATACCACCCGATCGCCGGATTCGGACGCGTCTTGGGATAAATCGGCATTCCCGTGGCGTCGATCGTCGGGGCAAAGAGATTGTGATCCCAGCGGCGCTGAAGGTGGGTGGTTCGCACGTGCACGTAGCCGACGGACATGTGCACCTGACTGCCCAGCGCCTGTTCGATGGTGAGAGCGCTGTTCAAGGCGCGCGGATTCTGGAAGTTCGAGGCAAATCCGAAAACTCGTGGTGGATCGACCTTGACACCCGGGGGCACGGCCGTCAGCGCATTAGGAAACCTCACGGCATTAAGGACGGTCGGATCGGTCCTGCTATCGACAGTGATCGTCGTAACCCCGTTGTCGGTGAAGACGCGTTGAAGAAGATTTGCCGGAGTGCGGGGCGCATAGATGCCGCCTGAGGCGCGGATAACCGTCGTCTGGCGCCCGCCGACATTCCAGGCGAGACCGAGCCGGGGCTGCCACATCTTCATGTCATCCGGGATTCTGGCGGTCTCTGGAAGACCCGGGAAGGGATTCTCCGGCTGCGGATTCCGCTGGCCTTCCCATCGCAGTCCGGCCGTCATGGTGAGGCTTGTCAGGAGATCGATGCGATCTTCGACGAACAGGGCGGCTTCCTGCTGCGTGCCTTCATAGACGAGATCGTTCGGATTCGAGCCGGGCATTGTCTGACGATATCGGCTGATTCTGCCGGCAACGTAATCGGCGAGCGACCGAAAGTCGTAACGGCCCTGAATGTTCGTCTCTCTCTCCTGCTGTGACCTGGTGGCGTTGATGTCGAAGCCGGTTTTGAATTGTTGGCGTCCGTGGCTGTAGATCAAGGTATCGGCGGACTGGTAGCGGATCGAATTGAACAAACGCGGGCGACCGTTGTCGCCGCCGAACGTGCCGAATCCGTTGATCGTGATCTGAGGAGCAAAGACGTTGGGAATCTCGGACCGGTTGTCGGTAGCCATCTGGAATCGAAGGTCGTTCGCCTTGTTGCTTTCCAGCACCGACACGATACTCAGCACTCCGGCATGACTCGTCGTCGTGCGGTGATAGTTGAAGGTCTGTGCCGAGTCCAGCTGCGGCGAGGTGAAGTTGAAGTTCTCTCCCTTCAGATCCCCGTAGGTGTAGTTCAGGTTGAGCGATTGATTCATCGCCTGCTGAAAGTCGACCCGGACGAAGGCGGTCGTCGGGTCATTCGTCCCGGTGAATTCTCCCTCCAGATCTCGGAGGCTCTGCGGTACGGTGACTCCTGCTGCCTGGGTCTGGAACTTCACGAACACCGGCACACGCAAGCGGTTCTGCTCGCCGCCGACGAAGAAGAAGAGGCGGTTGTGCAGGATCGGCCCTCCAAAAGAGCCGCCGTACTGATTTTGAGAAGCATTTAGTTTTCTGTCGAAGGCATCGGGGGAGGTCAGGCGCGAGCTGCGATTGAAGCCGAACACCTCACCGCGAAGGGTATTGCTGCCCGATTTCGTGACGACGTTCACGAATCCCGCCGCGGTCCGGCCGACCTCAGCGCCCGCGCCGGAGAGCACAATCTGGAATTCCTTTACTGCGGATTGTGGGAAGAAGAAAACGGCCTCGTTGCCGCCGCGCTGGTTTCCCTGCAACGGGTCATTGAAGTCCGTGCCGTCGATCGACACGTTTGAGTTGATCGAGCGCTGACCGGACATCACGAGTCCGAAGCGGTCAGGCTCCTGCAGTACCGATGGGCTGAGCTGCACGAATTCCGTGAAGTTTCGGCCTGGCCGCTCACCACGATTGTTTCGGTAACCGTTCCCATCGTCAGCGTGACGTCACGCGTGATTGTCATTCCGACTGACAGCGCCAACTTCGACACCCTCACCGGCACGAGACCGGAAAGGGAGACATCGAGTTGATAGTTGCCCACGGGCATGGTCGGTGCGCTCCAGTGTCCCTGGGCATCCGAAACGAGAGAGCGCTTGTACCCGGTGTCGATGTTCTGCAGAAAGACGGTTGCACCCGGCAGCGGTTTGCTTTCAGTGTCGTACACAGTGCCGCCTATTTCAGCCGTGCCGGCCGTGGCTTGCGCGGCCGCCGGTGTTGCTGTGAGCATCATCGCGACGACGACACCGAGGGCTCCTGCGAGATGCAGCACTCGGTGACTACGAGT
>QHVX01000013.1 GCA_003222375.1 Acidobacteriota bacterium | reverse complement strand
TCGACTTGAGCGATCGGTCCTGCATGTAAGCCAGCGTCGTGAACGCCAAACCCACGAGCAACGCTGCGACGCCGACCGTCGAAAGAAGGACGTGCGCCGTGAAGAGTCCCGAACGAAGCGCAGGATCCATCTGCGCGAACGGCTCATGCACCACTGCCGACACCGTGAGCAGCATCAACACGAGCGGATACACAAAAAACGCGGCCGCATGAACGCGATACCGGAAAAACAGAATCATTTCCGCGAGGAAGACGGTCCACGCGATGAATGACGCCGCTTCCGGAAGATTCGTGAGCGGAGGATGCCCCGTCCGCGCGCAGATCGTGCCGATCCAGAAGGTGTGGCTGAGCCACCCGACGATCATCAGGATCAAGCCTGCATGTTGCGTCCGAAGTTCGCGCGTGAACAGCGACACGAGCGCGATCAGAGTGCCGGCGGCATAGAATCCGAGAGCGATGTAGAGCGTGATGTTAGGGCTCACGTGACCAGCTTCTTGCAGAAAACGACTTTGTCGTCTTCGATCCTGTAAAAATCCTTGATGCGCGAGATCTCGTCATATCCGCTCCGCTGATAAAACCGGATGGTGGGCGCGTAACTTTCTTTCGACGAAGTCTCGATCAGCAGCATGCGTCCGCGGTTTCGGCGTACTTCGTTTTCCACGAAACGCAACAACATCTGGCCGTATCCCAGTCCCTGTTGCTTTGGATCGACCGCGATCCAGTAGAGGTCGAACACGCCGTCGGCCAGCGGAGTCGGCCCGAAGCACACGTAGCCCTGAATCGTTTTCCGGGGTCCGTTGTCGGGGTCCTCGAGCACGTGGACGACATATTCGTCGCGCTCGGGGTGCGCAAAGGCCTGGTCGACGAGGTCGATGGCGCAACGCACTTCGTCGGCGTTGAACCGCCCCGTTGCTATGAGGACTTCGTGGATGCGGTCCCGATCTTTTCTCTCTGCTGAGCGAATCTTCATCGGCTGCGACGTGCGCAGGCCGCAATGATAAGGTCGTTGAGCAATTCTGAAAATAATACGTGGGCAGCATCGAGAGCCTTACGAAATCCGCTGCCTAAACCTAGGTCCGGATTCGGATTGATATCGACGATATAAATCACACCGCTCTGTGATTTCTGTCGCAAATCGAACCGCACCGCCATGTCCGTCCCGAGCAACTCCACTGCTTTCAAGCAGATACGAGAGATCTCGTCGCGGGTGGCCGCGTCGATCTTCGCCGGTGTCCTGTTGACCGTCGCCAAATCCTCGGCCGACCCGTTGGCCCACTTGGCCTTCCACCCCACGACGCGCTCGGTGGACGCGAGATGCTCGGCAAAGAGGACTTCGCCGACCGGCAGAAGCTTCCCGCAGTAGATCGACTGATTCAGCTCGCGCCCCTCGATGAACTCTTCGATGAGCGCCGGCTGCTCGTAGTTTTCGGCGACGTATGCACAACGTGCTTCGATCTCAGCGCGGCCGCTCACGACCGCATGGCGGTCGATGCCGATGCCGGCGTCCTCGAGCGCCGGCTTCACGATGTACGTGCCGGGAAGGGGCACATCGCGAGGCGATGCATAGCCCTTTGGCGTGGGGAGACCGGCAGCCTGCAGCAGACGCTTGGCGAGGATTTTGTCGGTGCAGAGCGCGACGGCAATGGGATCACAGGACGTGTGCGCGACGCCGATCATCTCCAACGCCAGCGCGAAACTTTTTTCGAGTCGCGGATTGCCGAGGGCTCCTTCGCAGAAATCGACGACGATGTCGTAATCGCGAAGGTGCCGCAGCGCGCCATCGATGTCGTGGCGCACGGGCACCATGTCAGCGCCGAGAATCTCGGCGGCCTCGCTTGCGCAATCGATGACTTCTTCCTCGCCGCATCGCTCGAATTCGTTCAGGTGCGGCTTGAGATCGGCGTCGTCGTTGTAGGCAACCGCTATGCGGCCCAACGTTCCTCCGCGCTAGCCATGATGCCGGCGATCAACTGGTTGTACGTCCAGCCGGCTGCCTTCGCCAGGATGACGAGGTCGGAATTCACGGGATGGACGCCGGGAAGCGGATTCACTTCCACGAAATTCGGGATGCCATCGCGGTCGCAACGCACGTCGATGCGCGCGACATCGCGCAGACCGAAAGCTTTCCAAATCGCGAGCGCGACCGCCGCGACGCCGGGGGTGTCGACGAGGCGGTACTCGACGCGGTTCTTGTAGTCGCGCTTGACCTCGATCGAGTAGAAGAAATTCTCTTCCTTCTTTTTCGGGACGACCTGCATCACCGCGATGATGTCGCCGCCGAGAACGCCGACGGTGTATTCATCGCCCGACAAATATTCTTCGATTAGCGCCGGACCGTAAGGCTCGACGCGCGCGACAGCCTCGTCGAGCTCCGCTTCGTTTCGGCAAAGCGATTTCGCGGTGACGCCCATCGAAGAGCCTTCGGAACGCGGTTTCACGAAGAGGGGATATTTCAAGGTCGTCAGGTTGTCGGGTTGTCGCGTTGTCCCCACCACCCACGGCGCGGTCGCGATGCCATGCGCTTTGGCCATCAACTTCGCGAGCGCCTTGTCGAGCGTGATGCCGATCGCGACGGGGTCCGATCCCGTGCACGGAACGCCAAGCATCTCGAGAGTCGCGGGAACTTGCGATTCGCGCCCGCGCCCGCCGACGCCCTCCGCCAGATTGAAGACGCCGTCCACACCTTCGGCAGCGAGAAGATCGAGCATCTCGATTCCCCAGCCGAGGCGGACGGGATTGTGGCCGCAGGCGCGAAGGGCATCCTCCAGCGCTTCGATCGTTTCGAGCGAATCGAATTCTTCGTAGCGGTCATCGACCGCTCCTTCAGGCTTGAGGTTGTAGGTCAGACCGATGCGCACGCGTTTTTTTGTTGCGCTACGACTCTCGTGATCGCTTCTTAATGTTAATCCCGCGCGGCGTATCGCGCACGGGCTGCGGCTCGAAACGATCGGCGGTCCGGTTGAGCAGCTTCGCCAAACCGCGTTCCGGAATGTGCTCCCGGTCGTTACAGCGGTCGCATCCGTGCGGCTGCCGCGGAACATCGTCATAGCGGCCGATCACGCCTTCGAAATTGCGATAGACGATCGAGTCGCCGTAGTTGCCGAGGACGTAGTTGGGCATCAGCGGAACTTTGCCGCCGCCGCCCGGCGCATCCAACACGAATTGCGGGACCGCCAGGCCCGACGTGTGCCCGCGCAGGAACTCGATGATCTCGATGCCTTCGCCAACGGAAGTGCGGAAGTGCTCCGCGCCCATGACCTGATCGCATAGATAGAGGTAGTACGGGCGCACGCGAATCTTCATCAGCCCCTGCACGAGATCGCGCATCGTGTAGGGGCAGTCGTTGACGCCGCGCAGCAGGACCGCCTGGTTGTTGACCGGAATGCCGGCGCGCAGCAGCCGATCGCAGGCCGCCGCCGACTCGGGCGTGATCTCGTTGGGATGATTGAAGTGCGTGTTGATCCAGATCGGGTGGTATTTCTCGAGCAGCGACGTCATTTCGCTGTCGATGCGCTGTGGCAGAAACACCGGCACGCGCGAACCGAAACGGATGATCTCGACGTGCGGGATGGCGCGGAGCCCGGCCAGAATTTTTTCGAGATAGGTCAGCGACAGCGACAGCGGATCGCCGCCCGAGACGATGACATCGCGAATCTCGGGATGATCGGCGACGTACTCGATCATCCTTTCGATCTTGCGTTGTCCGGTCGTGCCATCTTCGTCGACCCATTTTCGTTTCCGCGTGCAGTAACGGCAGTAGAGCGGGCAATAGGAGGTCACCAGAAAAAGGCAACGATCGGGATAACGATGGACGATTCCGGTGACCGGCGAGTCGCCTTCTTCGTTCAATGGGTCCCAGGTCAGCTCGCCGGGATTGAGAAGCTCCTCGACCGCCGGCACGGACTGCACGCGCAGCGGATCTTTCGGGTCATCGAAATCGATCAGACAGAGGTAATAGGGCGTGATCGCGGTGCGGTAGAGCTCGAAGACTCCGCCTAACCGCTCGGTCGTCATGTCGTCGATGCTGAACAGCCGCGCGATTTCCTCCAGCGTCTGCACGCGGTTCTTCTGCTGCCATTTCCAATCATTCCACTGTGCATCGGTGACGTCGGGATAGAGGCGCGCGCGGTTGGCGGCAGCAATCTCTAAGTGGTTCTTGCGGGGGGTCGTGGACGGTGGGGAGGATATTTGCGGCTCGTCTGTTATGGAGACGGAGCTCATGATGAAACACATCCTTTCGGACTGGGAATCTTCCGCAGTCGGATCAAACACGGTCCCGGACAAAATGTGAGCAACTTCATCGTCAACCTACTTTAGCGCGTCTCGATGAAATTGAAACAGAAAAATGCGCGAAGCGATCGATCGCATTTTGCGGGATCCAAGCCGTGACCCGCGTGCCGCGATCGGCCGATCGCTGCTCGTAGACTTCCGCGACGTCGTGCAGCTTCGCCAGCATCCGCGATTCTTCGTGCGGAATTTCGAGCTGGAGAACTTCGCCGCCTTCGAGCTCGCGCTGCCGAATCAAGTCGACGAGATTTTCGATTCCGCGGCCGGTGAGTGCGGAAATCGAGGTTGTGCGGTCTCGCGGTTGCGCAGTCTCGGAGTGGCTACCGCGAGACCGCGAGACTTCGAAACCGCGAGACCCTAAGTCCACTTTGTTCCAGACCTCGATGATCCGATCCTCCGCGATCGCCAAATCGCGCAAGACCTCCTCCCCAACCTCGGCCTGCTCCTCGTGGGCCGAGTCGATGACATGCAGGACGAGATCGGCGCTGACCGCCTCCTCCATCGTCGATCGGAACGAGGCCACCAGGTGGTGCGGAAGCTTTCGGACGAAGCCGACGGTGTCGGTGACGACCGTCGGCCGCGGCATCGGATGAGCCATGCGCTGCGATTTGGCGTCGAGCGTCGCGAAGAGCTTGTCGACCGCCCAGGCCGATCCGCCGGTGAGCCGGTTGAACAGAGTCGACTTGCCGGCGTTCGTGTAGCCGACCAGTGCGACTGTGAACGCCGCCGACCGCGATTTTCGTTGCGTATAGCGCGTCTGCTCGATTTTCTGCAGCTCGCCTTTGAGCTGCCCGATCCGCGTGCGCACGATGCGCCGGTCGATCTCGAGCTGTGTCTCGCCGACGCCGCGCGTGCCGATCCCGCCGGCCTGCCGCTCGAGATGTGACCACTGGCGCGTGAGCCGCGGAAGCATGTACTCGAGCTGCGCCAGCTCGACCTGCGTGCGCGCCTCGCGGCTGCGGGCGCGACCCGCGAAGATGTCGAGGATCAGCGCGCTGCGATCGATGACTTTGGTATCGATGATTTTTTCGAGGTTGCGGGTCTGCGCCGGCGAGAGCTCGTCGTCGAAGACGATCAGCGAGACATTCTGCTTCTCGGCGAGGCGCTTGATCTCTTCCGCTTTCCCGCTGCCGATCCAGGTGGCGGCATCGGGCGCCTGCCGTTTGGCGAGGATCTTCGCCACCACCACCCCACCCGCGGTCTCGATCAACTTCTCGAGCTCGTCGAGGTGCTCGTCCGCTACTCTCCGCGTCTGGTCCGCCAGCACAACCCCGACGGCGATAACCTGTTCTGGCACGTTATTGGTTGACATTAATCATACTCATTACTGGCGCGTTGTGAAGTACGAGCCACCGCGAAAATTCGTAGAAGGCTTCCGCGAGCGATTCCGTCCTGCCTGACTGCACCATCGAATAACGGCCATCCTGCACCAATCCGAGGGCCGGCGGTTGGTGAAAGGTGGTGAAGATGAACGCTGCCGGCGTCCGCGCAGGATCGAAGAGATCGATGCCCAGAGTCTGATTCCGATATGGGCGGCCGCACATACTCGCCAGCGTCGGCATGATGTCGACGTGACTCGCGGCCCTATCGATTCGACGAGCCGGAACCATGCTCGGCGGCGAAAGGTCGCCGAGCGACAAGGCCCTTTGCGGCGCGCCGGTCCGCGTGCCGTGGTCGCCATAGAGCACGAAAATCGTGTTCGCGAAGTACGGCTGTTTGCGCGCCTCCGCGAAAAACACGCCGAGCGAGTGATCGAGAAACCGAAGCGCGTTGTACTCCGCGTCACTTTCGAAGCCGTTTGCCCGCAGCATCGCATCGGAAATATGAGCAAGGCTGAAGCCATGTGTGCGCTTCGGAATCGTGTACGGCCGATGGTTGCCGGACGTCTGCACGATCGCGAAAAACGGTTGGTGTTCCGAGCGAAAAACGTCGTTCGCCGCGAGGAGCAGGTCCTCATCGGAGATTCCCCATACATCGACCACCGGCGCGTTGTACGAGCCTTCTTCGAAAATGCGAAGGCCCGCGATGTTGTGGGTCAGCATGCCGCGGATGTTGCTCCAGTTCGCGCTGCCGCCGAGGAAATAGAGCTTGTCGTAACCGGCGAAGGCATTGACGATCGTGGCCTGATCGACGGCCATCGGATTGTGCGCCGAAGCCTGCCAGGGGCTGACGTCCGGAATGCCGAACACCACCGCAAAAAGCGCACGTGCTGTTTTCTCGGAGGGCGAATAGGCGTTCGTGAAGAGGATGCCGTCACGCGCCAGCGCATCGAAGTCAGGGCAAGCATTCAGGCGATTGCCGAACGCACCGCTCTTGAAGGCGGCAAACGATTCGAGCTGGATCAGAACGATGTTCGGGCCGCCGGAAACTTGCGGAAACAGCCCCGGCGTTCGAGCGAGCGTCAAGGTTTTCGGATCGGGATGCCCGACGCCGAGGTATTGACACATCAGAGGATAGAGACGGCGAAGGCGCGCGATGTCAAATCGCGGCGGCTCTTCGCGCATCGACTCGAAGAGCGTTTGCGCGGGATTGAGCGCCAGCTCGCCGATGAACGAATCGGTCGAGAAGAACGCGTCGCTCCACCGCAATGGATACCGCGACCATTTGCCGTAGATGCAGGCCATGAAAAGAATCGCGATGATGAACCGATTCGGTGCCGCGTGCTGCGTGCCGTGTGCCGGTTTCACCAGCGCGACAATCAGCGCCAGAAACAGAATCACGCCTAACACGAACCAAATGACGTGGTAGGACTCCCACACCATGTGCAGTGAGATGATCGGATTCCTCAAAAACTCCAGCACTTCGGCATTCAGCCGCCGGTGGATGTAGGCGTAGCAGCCGAAATCGGCGGCATACAGAATCGCCAGCAGCATTTCGGCGATCACGATGTAGGCGGTCGACGAAAAGAAGAGCAGCGGAAGACTGATGATCGCGGCCAGTCGCGCGTCGAATTTGAGGCCGAGGTAGAAGGCGTGGGCGATGTCGATCGCGGCGATCGGATGCGGGTGAAACGCGAAGAAAAACGCGGCGCGAAGCAGAGTCAGCGCGGCGAGGTTCGCGCCGAACAGTATGAGCGCCGTCATCCTGAGCGCAGCGAAGGATCTCAAGCGGCGCATGTTGAGATCCTTCGCCGTCTTCGCGGCTCAGGATGACGCAGGGCGAGGGGTATCATGCGCCGCATGTTCGTTCTGTACGAGGTGCTGTTGTACCTCGTCTTTGTTGTGGCGCTCCCTTTTTTTCTGATCACCGGATTGCTCCGTGGAAAATATCTGGCGAATTTTCCGGAGCGCATCGGCTTTTACCGGTCGCCGGCGGCGTCGCACGATCTCTGGATCCATGCGGTTTCGGTCGGCGAGACGCTCGCCTCGCGTCCGGTGGTCGATGAAGTCCTCCGCCGCCGGCCTGGCACATCCATCGTCTTCACGACCACGACCCTCACAGGCCAGGCGCAGGCGCGGCGTCTCTTCCCGGAAGCGACCATTACCTATTTCCCGTTCGACTTCAGCGCCTCGGTCGGGCGATTCCTCGATCATCATCGGCCGCGGCTTTTCGCCGCGATGGAGACCGAAATCTGGCCTAACGTGACGCGCCTGTCGCGCGCGCGGGGTTTGCGGCTGCTGCTGGCCAACGGACGGTTGTCGGATCGGTCGTTTCCGCGCTATCGCGTCTTCCGGCCGATTGTCCGTCGCATCCTTCGCCATTACGATCGTGTGCTCGTTCGCGATGAAGGCGATCGCAAGCGCTTCATCGCGATCGGCGCCCCTGCGGAAGTCGTCGAGACGACCGGCAACGTGAAATTCGATTTCGCGATCGATGACAAGCCGTTGCCGATCCGCGCACAAGTCGAGTCCCTCATCGCCGGCCGCAGCGTCCTGATCCTGGGATCGACACGCGAAGGAGAAGAGGAACTGATTCTTCCTTTGCTGAAACCATTCATCGAAACGCACAACGCGTTCGTGATCATCGCGCCGCGGAAACCGGAAAGATTCGATGTAGTCGCATCGATGATGCCGATGATGCGAAGAAGTGACCTCGGCACTCGGCACCCGGCACCCGGCGCTGTTTTGCTTCTGGACTCCGTCGGCGAACTGACGCGGATCTATCCGTTCGCGACCGCGGCATTCGTCGGCGGAAGCCTCGTTCCGACCGGCGGGCACAATCCGATCGAGCCCGCCGCGGCAGGAGTGCCGGTCTGTTTCGGGCCGCACATGACGAACTTTCGCGAGATCGCATCGACATTTCTCGAAAACGGCGCAGCGGTCGAAGTGCGATCGCCGGAAGAGCTGTTCGCATTCGCAGCGCGCATGTTCGACGACCCGGCGGCGCGGGCGGCCTACGGCGAGCGCGCCCGCAAGACGGTGCAGCAGAATCGCGGCGCGGCCGCACGGACCGCGGAGCGCATCGTCGAGTTGCTGGCGTGATCAAGATCGCGGAGCTTCTCTATCGCGCCATCAATCGAGCGCGCCGAGCGCTCTATCGCGCCGGCATTCTGCAAGCGAAACGCCTTCCCGTTCCCGTGATTTCCGTTGGAGGAATCGCCGCCGGAGGCAGCGGGAAAACGCCGGCCGTCATCGCCATCGCGCGCGCGCTCTCGCAGCGCGGACTCCGCGTCGCGATCCTGACGCGCGGCTATCGACGTTCAGGATCGGGCGGGGTCGTCACGGCACTCGATGCACATCAATTCGGCGACGAGCCCGTGCTGATCAAGAAGAGCGTGCCCGATGTTGAAGTCATCGTCGGAAAAAATAGATACGATAATGCTATACGAAATAAGGCCGACGTCTTTGTACTCGATGACGGCTTCCAGCATCTGCAGCTTCACCGCGACCTCGACGTCGTCATCGATCACCCCGGCTTTCTACGGGAAGGGCGTTCGGCTCTTCGGGACGCCGATATCGTTCTTCGACGCCGCCTGGAACCGCGCGTTCCCGAATATCTTCGTGGTAAGCGGGTCTTTGCGTTCGCCGGACTGGCGGACAACCAACAGTTCTTCGATTCCCTCGGTCTGACTCTCGCCGCCACGAAAAGCTTTCCCGACCATCACCGCTACACGAAGGCCGAGATCGAAGCGATCAAACGGGAAGCAAATGCAGAGGCGATCGTCACCACGGAAAAAGACGCGGTGAAAATCAGCGATTCCGACATCATCGCCATCCCGGCGGATTTCGTGATTGAGCCGGCGGTGCTCGAACGCATCATCGCGGTGGCAGTCCGCCGATGAGCCGCCACAGAAAGAGTCTCGCGCTGCAGCGCAGCGAGTACGCGCTGTACCGCGTCGTGGCCGCGGTCGCCCGACGCCTGTCGGATCGCGGCGTCCAGCGTTGGGGCGCGCGGCTCGGAAACCTGTCGCGCCGAATTCTGAGGTCGCGCGATCGCCTCGCCATGCGCAATCTGCGCGAGACGTTCCCGGCGAAGAGCGACCGGGACCTTCGCGACATTCTCAACGCCTGCTGGCGCCACTTTGGACGCGAGGCACTCCAGTCGATTCGCATGCAGGACATGTCACTCGACGAAATCGCGACGCGATGTCCGCTCGTGAACGCGCATCTGATCGAAGAAGCTGTCGCGCGCGGGAAAGGTGTCATTCTGATCAGCGCCCACTATGGCGGGTGGGAGGTGGGCGGGCTCGCGCTGATGTCGCTCGTGAAGAACGTCCGCACGATCACGCGACCGCTGGACAATCAGTTTCTGGAGCGCGACCTCGCCCGCATTCGCTCTCGTACCGGGGCCGAAGTACTTGACCGCAAACGTGCCGCTCGGGAGATGATGCAGGCGCTGTCGGACAATGCTGTCGTCGTCCTCCTGCCCGATCAGGCCGTACTTCCGCGGGAGGGAGTGCGCGTTGCCTTCCTCGGACGCCCCGCGTGGACGACGCCCGTACCGGCAAAAATGGCGCTTCGCCGC
This sequence comes from Acidobacteriota bacterium, assembly GCA_003222375.1. Taxonomy (GTDB): domain Bacteria; phylum Acidobacteriota; class Thermoanaerobaculia; order Gp7-AA8; family Gp7-AA8; genus Gp7-AA10. The sequence goes on along the minus strand of QHVX01000013.1, from coordinate 3,339 downwards.
GGCTCAACCATTGTGTTCGCTTTTTGCATACCGCACGAAACCGGGCATCGGCTCGAGTTCGAGAACCCGATCCGTGTCGATCAACTGAGTGCGGCGGAGAGTGATCCGGTGGTGTTGACGGAGCGCATCAACGACGTCATTGCGCGACGCATCACCGGTCATCCGGAGCTTTGGTTGTGGATGCACGATCGCTGGAAGGGCACAGCGACGGGGGAAAGCGAAGGAGTGAATGGCGAGTGACACGGTCGTAATCGGGCTCAATTGGGTCGGCGATAACGTTCTCGCCTTACCTACTTATCGGGCGTTGTACCACCGCTTTCGCAGCGAAGGCGGCATCTCGGTCGCTACGCCGCAGCACATCGCGTCGTTTCTCGCGTCGACAGGTCTGTTCCGAAAAGTCATCCCCTGGAACGGCCGCCTGCGCGATCGCATCCGCCTGCTCAAGGCGGGACGCTTCCGCCGCGCCGTCATCCTGCCGAATTCTTTCCGTGCCGCGATGATCACGTACGCCGCCGGCATCGGCGAACGCTGGGGATACTCGAGCGATGCGCGCGGCCTTCTGCTGACGCACAGCATTGGACGCGATCGCGAGCGCGGTCATCAGCTCGACGACTACACCGCGTTGCTGGCGGCCATGAACGCGCCGCGCGTCGTCGATGAGATCCCGAGCATCCGCCTTCCGGTCCACGTGCGCGAACGGGCGCGCAGGCGCCTTCGCGCGAGCGGCGTTCGTCTCGATCGCCCACTGTTCGGTTTGCACGCCGGCGGTCTCTATGGCCGCGCCAAACATTGGGGCGACGATCGCTATGGCGAGCTCGCGGAGCGTTTGATCGAAAGCGGGTATTCCGTCGTTCTCTTGACCAGTCCCGGCGAGCGGCAACAGGCCGAGACGATTTCAGAGAAGTACGGGGAGATTGCAATCGATGGCGACAGCGGCGATGTGCTGCAACTGGCAGCCACGATCTCGCACTGCTCGGTCATCGTGACAAATGACAGCGGTCCGCTGCATCTGGCAGCCGCGCTGGCGGTGCCGTCGGTCTCGATTTTCGGTCCGACCGATCCGGCGCGAACCGTCATCCCAGGTGCGACGCGCGTCGTGCGCAAACCGGTGAGATGCGGCCCGTGCTACGAACGCGAATGTCCGCTGCGCGATCACCGCTGCATGACCGAGATCTCTGTCGACGAGGTCCTGACCGCCGCGGTTGGACTGTTGCAGGAAGTCGCGGCCACCGAAGTCCGGGTCCTATAATCGGACCGGATGCCCGACGCCGAGAGCCGTCTCTACAAGATCGGTGAGGTCTGCAAGCTCGCCGACGTCCAGCCGTACGTGCTCCGCTACTGGGAAACTGAATTTCCTCCGCTTGCGCCTAACAAAAGCGGCGGCGGCCAGCGGCTTTACACGCAGCGCGATCTCGACTTGATCCTTCGCATCAAACAGCTTCTCTACTCGGAAGGCTTCACGATCGCCGGCGCGAAGAAAAAGCTGGAAGGCGAGCTCGATTCGCCGAAGCCACCGGCAAAGGACTTGACCAGAGCGCTTCTCAACGTGAAGAAAGAACTGACGGCGATCCTTCAGATGCTGGACTCGTCATCCTGAGCCGCGTAGACGGCGAAGGATCTCGTGCCGGAGATCCTTCGCTGCGCTCAGGATGACACTAGCGTTTCTTGCGTTCTTCGATTTCCAACCGCTGGATCTCTGGCCGTCCCGCGCCGAGCAGAAGCAGCGCGCCGGCGACGGTCAGGATGATGAGGCTGATCATGATGCACTCCTGCCGCTCCTAGTGCATTCAAAATGCCATCATGGCGCGCCGGTAAATGCGATCGTATTCCAGGGCCGACCGGTCCCAGGAGAAGTCCGCCGACATGCCATTGGCCTGTAGTTGCTTCCAGGTGCGGGTCTCCTTGAAGTTGAGCATGCCAAGCCAGGCGCAGGTGAAGAGGTCGCGAGGAGACGGCGTCACGAACCCGAAACCGTTCGCTTCGACCGCGTTGGTGGCGTCGAAAGGGATCACCGTGTCCACCAACCCGCCCGTCAGACGCACCACCGGCACGGTTCCGTAACGGAGCGCATACATCTGATTGAGCCCGCACGGCTCGTAGATCGACGGCATCAACAGCATGTCCGAACCAGCGTACAAGCGATGCGCGAGCGCATTGTCGAATCCGATCCAGACGCGGCAGCGATCGCTGTTGGCCTCGCCGACGCGCATCAGTGCGTCTTCGTAACGCGACTCGCCGCTGCCAAGGATCACAACGTGCGCACCGGCACGAAGCATGTGTTCCAGCGCCGGGATCAGCAGATCGACGCCTTTCTGATCGACAAGACGCGACACGAATGACAGCAGCGGCGTCTTCGCTCGCCAACGCAGGCCCGCATCGTCGAGAAGAGCGCGCTTCGAAAGCGCTTTGCCGTTCATCTGACTCGCGCTGTAATTCGACGGAACGTTCGGATCCGTCTCCGGATCCCAACTCTCGATGTCGATGCCGTTGAGAATGCCGGTCAGCTTGAACGAAAGACTCCGCAAGACTCCGTCGAGTCCCGCGCCACGCGCAGGCGTCTGGATCTCGTGGGCGTAGTTCGGCGAAACGGTCGTGACCTGATCGGCGAAGATGATGCCGCCCTTCATCAAATTGACTTGGCCAAAATGCTCGATCGCGTCGGGCGACCAATAGCGGCTATGCAACCCGAGGACGCTGAAGTGTGCGGCGCGCCCGATTCCCTGGTAATTGAGATTGTGAATCGTGTAGACGGATCGGGTGGCCGCAAATTCAGTCATTCCGCGTAATCCCGAGCTCAGATAAACAGGCAGCAGCGCGGTATGCCAATCATGCGCGTGCAAAATATCGGGCACAATGCCGAGGAGCTCGCAGGCGCGGATGACGGCGCGGCAGAAAAACGTGAAGCGCTCGATGCCGTCGTCGTAGCCGTCAGCGCGCGGCGCATAGATCTGCTCGCGATTGAAGAAATGGTCGTTCGCGACAAGGTAGAGCGGGATATCCGTGTCAGGAAGTGTCGTGCGCAGGAAAGAAGCTTCGGCGGCCCAGTTCGCCCACATTATCTGCGTCGCAGGGAGCACCTCTTCGAGCGTGGTACGGTTTCGCGTGAACCACTCGCGCGCCTGCCGGTGCAGAGGCATGAAAATGACGATGTCGTGACCGTGCTTCGCCAGCGCTTTCGGCAGCGAGCCGGACACGTCTCCCAGCCCGCCCGTTTTCGCAATGGGGGACACCTCGGCGGTTGCGAAGAGGATGCGCACGCGCGCTATGAAATCAGAATCGCGGCGTAACCCACAACGTGCGAATAATCGCCGTTGATGTCTCCGGAGGTTGCGTGCTTGA
>QHVX01000012.1 GCA_003222375.1 Acidobacteriota bacterium | reverse complement strand
ACGCGGCTGTTGCGGACGTGTTGTTGTTTTTCTCCGTCGACGTCGGCATGACGATCACGTGTTCGACGCCGATGCCGAATTCGTCGGCGACGAGCTGGCGGATCTTCGTGTTGACGCCTTGTCCCATCTCGGTCGCGCCGGTCGAGACCTGCACCGAGCCGTCGAGGTAGACGTTAACGAGCGCATTAGCCTGATTGAGGAACTTCGTGTTGAACGAGATCCCGAATTTCACGGCCGTGCACGCGAGACCGCGCAGATGTGTGCTCGATCGCGCGTTGAAATCTGCGACTGCCTTCTTGCGCTTCGCGTAGTCGGCTCGCCGCGAGATCTCGTCGAACAACTTCGGAAGAAGGTTGTTTCTGACGACCTGGCTGTAGGGCGTGATGTTGCGATCGTCGATCCCGTAGCAATTCTTGATGCGGATCTCGAGCGGATCGCGTTTCAGATAGTGCGCCATCTCTTCGATGACGTTCTCGATCGTCGCGACGCCCTGCGGCCCGCCGAACCCGCGGAAGGCCGTGTTAGGCGGAAAATTAGTACGACAAATAGTGCCCTTAATCTCTACGTTTGGCAGATAGTAGGCGTTGTCGATGTGCGTCATCGCGCGACCCATGACGGCCGTCGACAGGTCGGCGTACGCGCCCCCGTCGGAGTAGAGATCGGCCTGCAGCGCTGTGATCACGCCGTCGGCGGTGAACGCGACTTTGTAGTCGTTCTGGAACGGATGCCGTCCGCCGGTGACGCACATGTCGTCGTCTTTGTTGTACGCGATGCGCGCGGGACGCTTCGTCTTGTGCGCAACCAGCGCCGCCATCGCTGCCGGATGTGTCGCCTGACATTCTTTCCCGCCGAACGCGCCACCCATCCGCTTCGTCGTCACAACGACCTTGTTGATGGGAAGGCCGAGGAGGTGGGCAATCACTTCCTGGACTTCGGAGGGGTTCTGCGTCGAGGACAGGACATGGAGTTGATCGAATTCGCCGGGATACGCGAGGGCCGCCTGCGATTCGAGATAGAAGTGGTCCTGCCCGCCATTGATCCACGTGCCTTCGAGAATGTGTTCGGCATTCGCGAAGGCAGCCTCCCAATCGCCGCGCGCGATCCGCCGCGTGGGACCGATGAATTGCTTCTTGCGCTTCGCGTCGTCGATCGTGAAGACCGGCTCCAGCTTTTCGATATCGATCTTGATGGCCGCCTTCGCGAGGCGTATCGCTTCGCGATTTTCGGCGGCGATCACGACAATCGGCTGCCCGATGAACGTCACAACATCCTCGGCCAGCAGGATTTCGTCCTTGATGATCGGGCCGAAAAGATTGCGCGCAAGATCGTGATAGGTGTAGAGCGCGACGATGCCGGGAACGGCGCAGGCGGCGGTCGTGTCGAGCGACCGAATGCGGCCATGTGCCACCGGCGACCAGAAATGATCGACGATCAACTCGTTTTTCGCGAACGGCACGTCGTCGACGTACAGCGACTCGCCCGAGACGTGGCCGGCCGCCGAGTCGTGCGGAATGTTTTTGCCGACGGCCGTCATGCACTGACCTCGTGCCAGAACTTGCTGAGGATGTTCTCGGCGAGCTGCAGGCGATAGTCGGCTGAGCCGCGAACATCCGAGATCGGCTTGACCTCGCTGCGCGCCAGCTCGCCCGCGCGCTCAAAGACGTCGAGCGACGGCGATTTGCCCTTGAGAAACGACTCCGTCTTCGGCAGGCGGATCACCGTCGGGGCGACGCCGCCGTACGCGATGCGCGCCTCCTCGATGCGTCCGTTCATGCGCAGGCGGATGGCGGCCGTGAACGCAGAGATGTCGAGGTCTTTTCTCCGCGACACTTTGTAGAGTTTCACGGTGTCCTTCACGATCGGAACGAAAACGCGCGTGATGATCTCATCGGCTCGCAGATCGAACTGTTTGTAACCGCGATAGAAGCTATTGACCGCAACGGTGCGCGTACCGCCGGTGCCGGTCAGTTCGAGCTTCGCGTCGGCGACGAAGAGGTACGGCAGCGTGTCGCCGATCGGCGAGCCGTTCGCGATGTTGCCGACCAGCGTCCCGGCGTACTTGATCTGCGGCGAGCCGAAGATATTGAGGATGCCATAAAGCTCCGGGATGCGATCGCGGATGAAAACCTCGAATGCGGCCAGGCTGACGTTCGCGCCCACCACGATTTCATTCTTTTCGCGCAATTCGCTGAGGCCGGCGATCTTCCCGAGAAACAACATCGCCGGCGCTGTGAAATGGCGTTTGTTGATCCAGACTCCGACATCGGTGCCGCCCTGAAGAATCGTGCAGCCGGGGTTCTCGGATTTGAATCGCACCGCATCTTCGATCGTCGTGGGCGCGAAGAAATTGTCGATGCGTACTGCATCGCGCGCGCTTGGAACCTCGCGATAGACGTCGCGCAACTTCGGCATCGATTTTCCATCGACCGCCAGGGCGGCTTTGATGATCGGCTCGTAGCCGGTGCAGCGACAAAGATTGCCTGTCAGGCCGTCGCGCACCTGCTTGTCCGTCACACGATCGCAGGTCTCGAACAGCCCGCACATCGCGACCACGAACCCCGGCGTGCAATAACCGCATTGTGCACCGTGATGCGCGATCATCGACTGTTGCACGGCGTTCATGCGGATGCCTTCGACCGTGACGATGCTCGCGCCGTCGAGCTGGCAGAGGGAGAGGATGCATGCGTTGACCGGGACGAATTCCTCTTGCGCCGACCGGCGAATCAAGACCGTGCACGCGCCGCAGTCGCCTTCCTCGCACACGATCTTCGTGCCGGTTAATGGACCGGCTGAAGCCGGTCCCACATAACGCAGCCAGTTCGCGAGCGTCGTGAAAATCTCACGGCCGCCGGCGCGGTGCTCCCGCCCGTTGATCGCGAAGATGACGTGGTCGCGCATTGCCGCAAGAGTTTATCCTGAGGCGCGTGGTGTTGCTGCAGGCGGCGGTCATGCTCGCCACCGGAGTCGCTTTCGGAGAGCTCGCGCGCCGCGTGCGGATGCCGGCCGTCATCGGCGAGCTTGCCGGCGGCATCCTTCTCGGTCCGACCGGCTTCAACCTTTTTCAGACTCCGGCGCACGGCCGCGATCTCATCGCGAAGTTCGGGCTGATCTGTTTCCTGTTCGTCGCGGGACTGGAGATCAACCTCCACGATGTTCGCCGGAACGCGCGCGCGGTCGCGGCCACTAGTCTCGGCGGCATTTTGATCCCGTTCGCGGCCGCGCAACTCGCCGTGCGCTTAGCGCCGTCGATCTGGAAACAAGAGGTGCCCGTCGACGCGTTGGCGCTTTTCATAGGCGCCGCGCTCGCGATTTCAGCGCTGCCCGTCATCGCTCGCATCATCTTCGACCTCGGATACGAGCGGATGCCTCTGGCGTCGATCGTCCTGGCGTCTGCCACGATCGATGACCTCGTCGGCTGGCTGCTGTTCGCGATCATTACCGCCGCGAAGGTGCCATGGTCGGTTCTTACGCCATGCATCTTCATGGCGGGAGCGCTGCTGTCGCGCCGCCTCGAAAAGAGCGAACGCGCGCGTCAGTTCGTGATTCGTGTTCTTGCGCCGCTGTTCTTCGTCTCGATCGGGCTGAAGGTCAACTTCGCGTCGAACTTCGACTGGCAGCTCGTGACGATGGTCATCGCGATCGCGTGCATCGGCAAAATCGCCGGCGCGACCCTCGGCGCGCGACTTGCCCGCGTGCCGTTGCGTCAGGCGACCGCGATCGGCATGGCGATGAACGCGCGCGGCGCGGTCGAGATGGTGCTGGCCTCAGTCGCGCTGGAAGCGAAGCTGATCGATGCGCGCCTGTTCGTCGCGCTGGTCGTGATGGCCGTCGTCACCTCGGCGATCGCCGGGCCGTCGATGCGACTGATGTTGCGCGAGCGCTCAGTCATGCCGCTGGAGAATGCGCGCTAGCTGCGTCCGCATGCGTTCTCTCTGATCGTCGGAACTCGCAAGTTCGAGAGCTGCGACGGCCTCACTCCGTGCTTTTGCGGAATCTCCAAGAGCGTCGAACGCAAATGCACGGACATAACGAAGGATGCCTTCCAGCTTGGCTCCGATGCCGATTGATGGAGCGGTAACGGCGATCGCCTCCATGGGTCTGAGCACCAAGAGAAAATGCTCGGCCAGAGAGTGGCGTGCCGAGACGACATTTGACGATCCGTTTCCTTCGGCTCGAGATTCATCCAGCGCTTGTTCGAGCGCTTGCTCGAGCGCAGCTTGCGCCTCGTTGTATCGGCCGAGGTGCCCCAACACTCCGCCGAGAGACTTCAGGTATTCGGTGAAGTTGACGTCATTTCGACCGTGAGTGATCGCTTCGCGGAATGCTGCCGCGGCGTCGTCCAAGCGTCCTGCTTCCCAATGCTCGAGACCCTTGCCCCACAGCTCGAAAGACTTTGACCTTGCCGGCAAGACTTACAGTCGGCAAAGGCCGTTGTATGTCTCCGGCCGGCGGTCGCGATAGAACTGCCACGTGTGTCGCACTTCGCGGATCTTGTCGAGATCGAGCTCGGCGGTCACCAGCGCATCCTGGTCGCGGCCTGCGATCGCGATGATCTGTCCGCGCGGATCGCAGAAGTAACTCTGCCCATAAAACTCGCCGATGTTCCACGGCGCTTCGTACCCCACACGATTGATCGCGCCGACGAAGTAGCCATTCGCGACGGCGTGCGCCGGCTGTTCGAGCTTCCACAGATATTCCGAAAGACCCGCAACAGTGGCCGACGGGTTGAAGACAACTTCGGCGCCATTGAGTCCCAGCTCGCGTGCGCCTTCGGGGAAGTGGCGGTCGTAGCAGATGTAGACGCCGACCTTTCCATACTTCGTATCGAACACCGGATATCCGAGGTTGCCGGGACGGAAGTAGTACTTCTCCCAGAAACCGGGTGCGGTGTGCGGAATGTGATTCTTGCGATACTTGCCGAGGTACGTGCCGTCGGCGTCGATGACGGCGGCGGTGTTGTAGTAAACGCCGGCGCCATCTTCTTCATACAGCGGGACGACGATCACCATGTTGTATTTCTTCGCGTACTCCTGCATCCGTTTCGTGGTCGGGCCGTCGGGAATCTTCTCGACGGCGTCGTACCAGCGAGGATTCTGCTCGGCGCAGAAATACGGACCTGTGAAGATTTCCTGCATGCAGAGCATCTGCACGCCTTCTTTGCCGGCCTGGTCGATGTATTTGATCGTGCGCTCGACCTGCGCGTCACGGATCTTCTCGAGATCCTCGTCGGTCTTCGCAGCGAGCGAAGTCTGGATGAGTCCGCATTTCACGATTCGGGGCATGGTGGTCTCCTCATTGGAAGGTGAACGCAAAGCTTACCGCAATCGATAGAATCGGACGAATGAAGAGATTAATTGCAGCGGCTCTGGCGATTCCACTCATGCTCTCGGCGGCCGAGGTGAAGACAGGCGGCGCCCGGACGATCGAGGTCGACGGCAAGTATCACGTGTGGACCGACCGCGTCGGCAGCGGTCCGATCAAGATGCTGACCCTGCACGGCGGCCCGGGTTTTCCGCACGACTATCTCGAGTGCTTCGAAGACTTCCTGCCGCAGCATGGCGTGCAGTTCTACTACTACGATCAGCTCGGCGTCGGAAACTCCGATCAACCTGATGACGTTGCGCTGTGGACCGTCGATCGCTACCGCAACGAAGTCGAGCAGGTCCGCAAAGGCCTCGGTCTCAACAAGTTTTATCTGTTCGGACATTCATGGGGCGGCATGCTCGGCATCGAGTACGCGCTCGCGCATCAGGATCATCTGAAGGCGTTGATCATCTCCGACATGACCGCCGGCATTCCGGCTTACGAGGCGTACGCGCAAAAACTTCTTGCCGAATTGTCGGAGGAGGATCGCAAGACGCTCGCGAAATACGCCGCCGCCGGAAATTTCGAAGCGCCGGAGTATCAGCAGATCATGATCGGCAAGGTCTACGCCGAGCATCTGGTCCGCCTCAATCCGTGGCCGGAGCCGCTGGAGCGGGCGTTCAAGAAATTCAACGCCAAGATCTACAACACAATGCAGGGGCCGAACGAATTTGTCATCACCGGCAATTTCAAGAATTGGGATCGCTTCGCGGATTTGCCGAAGATCAAAGTGCCGACGCTCATCATCGCGGGCGAGAAGGGGACGATGAACCCCGACGACATCCGCAGAATGGGCAAGCTCATTCCACGCTCGCGCGTCGTGCTGACGAAGGGGAGTCACCTCGAGATGTACGACGATCAGGAAAACTACTTCCGCGCCATCGTCAAATTCATCAAGGACGTCGAGGCGGGAAAAATCTGAGAGCCCGCGCGGCGATCGAGCGCCAGCGGCTTGACGTCGCCCGCCTTCTGCCCGTTTCGCACGCAGAACTGCTGGTAGATCTCGCCTGCCCGCGGCACTTGTGCGATGCGGAGCGACTGCAGTTGCCCGAGAAAGCGGGCGTAGTCGTAGTGGAAATTCTGGCGTAGTCGCGCCTCGACCTTTTCCGCCAGCGTTTGAGGCGCTTCTCCATCGATGTAGAGAACGTAAGCA
>QHVX01000011.1:2371-10469 GCA_003222375.1 Acidobacteriota bacterium | reverse complement strand
TCCTCTTGCCGAACCACTACGTCATTCAATCGCCTCCGCCGCCCGACAGTCCGCTGCAGGGACCAAAGCCGGGATCGTACATGGTGCCGGAGGAAGATCTCGCGGCCATCTGGCCGCGGATCTCAAATGAAACTCGCGTGTACATTTTCTGAGGAGACTCGAACTTGCCAAGGTGGGTCGGATTCTTAGGTTCATGGGCGCTGCTGGTGCTGGCGCTGGGATTAGCCGCCATTGCCGTCGCGGGCGAATCGATCAATGTCCGCGACATCCGCCGGCTCGATCGCGTCGCGATGATCGACGAGATGATCGCGGAGAGGACCGGCAACAAGGCGGGGCAACTGCGGCAGACCGCGGCGCGGCGGGCCGCTGAAGTGAACGCGCTGCAGAACAAAGTTCAGAACGCCGAAAAACAAACCGATGATGTCCCCGACACCGGCCAGACGATCATCGTCTCGACTGCCGAGAACAAACTCTACGTGAGAAGGAACGGGCAGACAGTCTTCGAAGCGGTGTGTTCGACCGGAAAAGGGAGCACGCTGGCGATCGACGGTCACACCTGGGTCTTCGATACGCCGATCGGCAAGCTCCACGTCGTCGCGAAAGAAGAGAATCCAGAGTGGGTTCCTCCCGACTGGCACTTCATCGAAGAGGCCCGCCAGAATGCGATGCGCGTCGTGTACCTCAATCCCGGCCAGTCGATTGATGCCCGAACGGGCGACCCGGTAAGCCGCAACGAAGGCATCTGGTCGTGGTTTGGCGGAGGCAGCGGGCCGGTCCTCAAGGTGAAAGGTAACACCGTCGTCGAAGTGAGCGGCAACAGCGAGCGCGAATTGCCGGAAGGAAAAATGATCGTCGCCGGCTCGGCGATCGTCGTCCCGCCGACGAACACCAAGCAACGCCACTTCAAGGGAATCCTCGGCCAATATCGATTGGAATTGGGCGACGGGTACGGGATCCACGGCACGGACCAACCTGAAAAGCTCGGGCAGTCCGTTTCGCACGGCTGCGTGCGACTCGGAGACCAGGACATCGCGACGCTGTATGCGATGGCGACCATCGGCGATACGGTGATCATCTACTGACGTTCCAATACAATCCGAATGCATGCATCCGTGGCGCGAGCGGCTCAGCCGATGGTTCACGCCGATCGCGAAATGGTCGCCTTTCTCGCCGAACGAGATCACGCTGTCGGCGCTGTTTCTCAACGTTTGCGCATGCGTCGCACTGCTCGACGGTCCGCGGTACGCGATCGCATTTCTGGTGGCGATCGTTTTCATTACGATCGCCGGATTCGCGGATGCGCTGGACGGGATCGTCGCGCGTCTGCAGCAGAAAGAAACGCGCTTCGGTGATTTCCTCGACCACGTCTGCGATCGGATCTCCGACACGCTCCTGGCCGTCTGTTGGATGATCGCGAACGGCGTCCGCGAGCTGATCGTGGTTCCAGTCGTCATCGCGGTCATGCTCAACGGGTACATCGGGACGCAGATCGAAGCGACGTTTCGCGAGCGAAATTACGAGGCCCTCGGCCGCGGTGAGTTCGTATTGACGCTGGTGGTCTTCCCCATCGTGTCGTTCATCCTGTTCGTGAACGGATGGGCCTCGCTCCTTTTTGGAGGGGCAACGATTGCGGAGTGGATGAGCATCCTCCTTCTCGCCTTCGCACTTCTTGGCGTCGGCCAGCGCATTTGGGTCGCGCGACGCATGGACCGCTCGTCGTGATCGAGCGCAATCCGATCAGCGGCGATGCAGTGATCGTCGCGCCCGGCCGCGCTGCCCGCCCGAACGAGTTTCGCCAGATGAGCGATCGCTGTCCCTTCTGTCCGGGAAACGAATCCGATACGCCGCCTGAGATCTGGCGCGACGGCGATCCGTGGCAGATTCGCGTTTTTCCAAACAAATACCCGGCAACGGAAGATCATGAGGTGATCGTCGAGGGTTCCGATCATGCCAGGGGCTTCGATCAGATCGCCGCTGACGTCGCGGCGCGCGCTGTGAATGCCTGGATCGATCGGTATCGCGCGATGTCGCGATCGTCACGTTACGTCTGCGTCTTCAAGAATCACGGCGTTCTGGCCGGTGCCACCATCCTCCACCCGCACTCCCAAATCCTCGGCGTTCCGTTCATTCCATCGCGTATTGCAAAAGAGGCGGAGGCGTTCACATCGCGATGCGCGCTGTGTGAACTTCGCGACGAGAAGATCGATGCCACGCAAAACTATCGATGGATCGCGCCCCGCGGATCGATGATGGCGTACGAGCAGTGGATCGTGCCCGTCCACCACACGAACGAAATGCGGGAAGGACTCGAGCTCGCATCGCTACTTCAGCGCGCAGCGCGAGCCATGCTCGCGATCTCCGATTCCTTCAACTGGATGTTCATCAACTTTCCGCAGCAGCCGGCCGCGCATTGGTACGTTCAGCTTTTTCCGCGATTGACGATGCACGCCGGGTTCGAGCTCGGAACAGGCAGCGCGATCAATACCGTCGATCCACGAACGGCGGCCCAGCGTTTCGGCGGTAGCCGCCCATGATCACCACGAGCAACATTCCCGCGACGAAGCCGCCGATGTGCGCGAAGTAGGCGACCCCGCCGGTGTTCTGCCCCTCCGGCACGCCCACCGATGCCACGCCGACGAAAAGCTGCAGCACGAACCAGAGGCCGAGGACGATGACGGCCGGGATCTCGCGAACGGTCACGAAGACGAAGATCGGAATGAGCGTCGTCACTTGCGCGCGTGGGAACAGCAGGATGTAGGCGCCGAGGACTCCCGCGATCGCGCCCGACGCGCCGAGTGAAGGAATCCGCGAGCCCGGGTTCATCACGGCGTGAGCGAGCGTCGCGATGGTCCCGCACAGCACGTAGAAAATCACGTACTTGAAGTGTCCCAGCCGATCCTCGATGTTGTCTCCGAAGATCCACAGGTAGAGCATGTTCCCGCCGAGGTGAAGCCAGCCGGCGTGCAGAAACATGGAAATCAGAATGCGGATGAGATTGGGCGGATAAAACGGCGCGAGCCAGAACCGCGCCGGAACGAATGAGACCAGGACGAGATCGCGCTCGATGTCCGGGCCGAGGGACAACTCCCAAAAGAACATGAGCACATTTGCCGCAATCAGGATGTAGTTGACGACCGGCGTCGTGCGGCTCGGATTGTGATCCGACAGCGGCAGCATGCGGCCGCGATTCTAGCGCCGGAAGTATCTGTCGAGATGGTCGTGCGCCTGGCGGAGCGCATCTGACGGCGCCTTCACCTCCGCGAACGCGTCGCGATAGACATTTGCAACTCGCGGGAGATTGCGTTCGCGCAATCCGTAGAGCACTTCGCGCAACGCTTCCGCTTCGCCGGGAGCGAGATCGGTGCGACTGAGCTCGCGCTCCAGCAGCGCCTGCGCGCTGCGCAGGTGGTCGGCACCTTCATCGCGCTGCGGCTGTGGCGGCGCCTGAATTCCGGTGCGGATGCCTTCAGCGAGCGGCGTGGGCGATGCCATGTCGACCGAACCGGGAAGCTCTTTGAGCTGGGCCGTGAACTTTCCCATCATCAGGAAAAGCTCTTTCTCGTTGGCGAAGTTGCCGACCAGGCGGCTCGTCTTGGAAAGCTCGAGCGACTCCGATTCCTGCAGCATGATGAAGGCGCGCGCCTTGTCCTCGAGCGTGATGCGCCGGGCGCGCACCTTCCACGCCGTGACCGTGCCCTGAATGAAGCAGGCTTGCGCGGCGCGGATGCTGACGGCCTCCACCGTGACGTTTTCTTCGATGCGAATCGACCCGTTCGTCGACTCGAGCTCCGAATAGAGTCCCGAATTCTGAATGACGAGATTTCCGGGAGTCTTGATCGAAAGCTGTCCGTGCTGGTTCACGCGGATTTCCGTTCCGCGTGGAATGATCATGGTTGGAAAATTTGATTGGTCGGCGGCTGAAGTCATCACGCCCTCCTTCGCCCTCTCCCTTTTGACCTCACTCTCACAACTTCGCCTTTGCCCGTAAATGACGGCGGCAGCGGATCGAAATCCTGATACTCCTTGCTGGTGCGCGAGCGCATCAGCAGATTCGCTTCATTCGTCCATTGATAGTTGAGGATGTAAATGCGCGGATCGATCGCAACATAAGTACCCGGCTGCTCGAGATCGCTGCGCACTTCGTAGTGCAGATGCGAATTCGTGCTCCAGCCGGAGTTGCCAACGGTCGCGATCATTTGTCCCTGCTGCACTTCCTGCGCGCGGCGAACCTTGATCGTGTCGCAGTGACCGTAGATCGTCACGAAATGATCGGAGTGATTGATCACGACGACGTTGCCGAAGCGCCACCAGTTCGCGCTGAGGCGCAGGGGGTATTGACCCGCGAAGCTGACGATGCCGTCGGCAGTGGCGTAGATCGGCGTCCCGGTCGGCGCCGAAAGGTCGAGCCCTTTGTGAAAATCGGCGGCGCGCGTGAATGGAGAAATGCGCATTCCGAAAGGCGACGTCAATACGAACTGGTCGGCTGGAACGGGAAGGATCGACGGCGTGTGCCGCACCATCGCGGCATTGGCCGCTTCGTATTGGGACAGAAGATCGAGCTGCTGCTGCAGCCGGATCATGGAATGGCGCAGCGCCTCTTCGCGATGTTGCGCGTCGCTCAGTTGGAGGTCGCTGGAATCCTTGCTCTTGAGCGGAAACGAGAAACCGCCCTGGCCGAGGTTGTGTTCGAGGCCGTAAATGGTGATGAGTTTTTCGACGCGCACCTGATGATCTTCGAGGCTGCGTTCGAGGGAGGTCATCTGCACGATGGCCTCGCGCAGGCGCTCGCGCTGGATGTCGCTCTCCACGCGCATCGACTTGACGTAGTTGTCTTTGTAGACCTTACGGATGACGGTGGGGGCGGCGGCCATCGACCCGAGGATCGCGGCCAGCACGACCGTCAGAACGCAGATCGCGACCAGGACGCGCCTTCGGTCGAAGAAGACGTATCGCACATTGCGACGGATGTCGCTCGGGACGATCTGAATCTCGATCATGCCGGATCGCTGAGTTTAGCACAGCGAGCATGCACAATTACCTGTGCATATTCATGATACAGTTTCCGCGAGAGAAAGGGTCGCTTCCATGGCGCGCGTGTTGGTGGCTGAGGACGACGCTGAAGTCCGTGCGTTGATCGGCGCGGTTCTGCGCCGGTCGGGTCACACGATCGAGTTTGCGGCCGACGGCCGCGAAGCGATCGAGTCGATGCGCGAGATCGATTTCGACGTTGTGCTGCTCGATCTCATGATGCCGACCGCCAGCGGATTCGAAGTCCTGGCGTGGATGCATCGCGCCAAACCTGGAATGGCGAGGCGCTCGGTGATCGTGGTGACCGCCATGGCTGAGAAAGACCTGAAGAATCTCGCCGACGGACGGGTCTTCGCGATTCTGCGAAAACCGTTCGACATCAACGATCTGCAGTCGAAGATCGCGGAAGTGCTGACCGCTCCGACGCCCCGCTAGTGTCGACCGTCAAGCCCTTCTTGGCGAGGCGGCGTTTGAGTAGGGCGGTCAAGCCGATCATCGAGATGAGAAGTCCCGCGACGATGGCCAGGCGCTTGACGGCATCACGCTGAGTCATCGTGCCGTTGACGAGCGCGTCGGCACAGTATGCGAAGACGAGGTGCGCGGGGAGCGTGCCGAGGAGCGTGGCCAGGAAGTACTCGCCGAAGTACATTCGCGCGATGCCGGCGGCGTAGTTCCAAACCGCGAACGGCGGGCCGGGGATCAATCGCGCGATGAGAAGCGAAACGAAGCCGTTGCGACTCACCTGCCGCGACACGGCCTCCCCCATCTTGCCGAAGTGATCAAGGACGCCTTCGCCGAGGAATCGTCCCGCGAAGTAGGATGCGCTCGCGCCTAACATCGCGCCGCACATGGCGTAAGTCGCGCCTAACTTCCAGCCCCAGATTGCGCCGGCGGCCAGGATGAAGACGCTGGCCGGAATCGCGAAGATGCAACCGGCACCGTACGCGACGATCAGGACGAACGGGCCGTACCACAGCCCGCGCATCTGCTCGACGGTGTGCATGATGTTTTCGCGGGTGAAGTAATTGCGGAGTGGAGAAAAATAGAGCGCCGCGACACCGCCAACCAGGACGACCAGCGTCGCGATCTTCAGCCCCCTGCGTGAAGTCATGCGTTGGGCGACAGTCTACCTTATGGTCTCTTCTCGACCGCCTTGAGCGAAGACGAATACGTCACGATTCGGAGACCGAAGACCCGCCCGACGAGATCGAAAGCGTTCGCGCACGGCACCGCGCGCACATAAAACGTCGCCTTCCCCTGCACCTGCGGATCGATCGCCAGATTCTTGATGCCGCATTGCTTCTGCATCGACTTCAGAATGTCGCGAACGTCTTCGTCTTTCACGTCGAGAGTCACCGTCGACTTGTCACGGACGACGGGCTTGGGATTGATTTTCTTTTCGGTGGCCGCAAAGGCCGCCGCCGAAATCATCAACATTATGATGATGTATTTTTTCACGCGGCGCGCTCCACGATCATCGCGATGCCCTGTCCTCCGCCGATGCACGCCGACGCCAGGCCGTATCGCTTCTGCCGGCGCCGCAGCTCGTGAAGAACAGTCAGAACGAGTCGCGTCCCCGACGCCGCCAGCGGATGTCCGAGCGCGATCGCGCCGCCGTTGACGTTGAGTTTTTCGGTGTCGATGCCGAGCTCTTTGATCACGGCGAGGATTTGTCCCGCAAATGCTTCGTTGATCTCGATGAGATCGATGGCATCGAGTTTGAGCCCGGCGTTCTTCAGCGCGATTTTCGTCGCCGGAACCGGGCCGATGCCCATGATGTCGGGGTCGCAGCCCGCCACGCCCCACGACACGATCCTGCCCAGCGGCTTTTTGCCTTTCGCATTTTCGGCGGTCGTCACGATCACCATGGCGGCGCCATCGACGATTCCGCTGGCATTGCCGGCCGTCACGAATCCATCCTTCGCGAACGCGGGCTTCAGCTTCGCGAGTCCCTCCATCGTTGTATCGGGACGGAGGTGATCGTCTTCTTTCACCTGATTTTTTCCCGCCGTGACCGCCACGATCTCCTCGCTCAGACGACAGGCGCTGCGCGCGGCCGTCGCTTTCCGCTGACTGCCGAGAGCGAATTGATCCTGCTCCTCGCGCGAGATGTTGTACTTACGCGCAAGGTTGTCGGATGTCTGCGCCATGTACAGGCCGGAGTACGAATCGAGCAGCGCCACCATGAGCGAGTCTTCGAGCGCGCCCTGACCGAGGCGAAGACCTCTCCGCGCGCCTCGAATCACGTGCGGCGCCTGGCTCATGTTCTCCATGCCGCCGGCGAGGATCGTCGTCGCCTCGCCGAGCTCGATCTGCTCCGCGCCGTTGATGATCGACTGAATGCCGGACCCGCACAGGCGGTTGACCGTCAGCGCCGGCACTTCCTTCGGCACGCCCGCTTTGAGACCGACGTGACGGGCGCCGTAGATCGCGTCACCGGAAGTCTGCAGCGCATTGCCGACGATGACGTGATCGATTTCATCGGGAGCGAATCCACTTCTCGCAAGGGCCTCTTTCGCGGCGATCACGCCGAGGTCAATCGCGCTGATGTCGGAGAACTGGCCGTTGTATTCGGCCATGGGCGTCCTCTTTCTTCATGCGTCCCTCTTTAATGTCCGGCTCAGCCAAAAAATGCCGCCCAGCTCAGCGGCAGTCATCCAGATGCTTCCCTCGATGCCGAAGGCACCGCCGGTGACGAGCAGCGGGCCCGACCCGATCGCGCGGACAACGGTGGCACGCGCAACGTAGCCGCTGACGTGGTAGCCCAGGATCGGACCGGAGAGAAGATTCCAGGCGAGGTGAATTCCGATCGGAAACCACAGCCGCTCGAAGCGCTCGTACGCCAGTGCCAGAAGAACTCCTGCGACGATGAGATTCACGATTGCGATGATGGAGATTCCGCGGTTCGTTGCATGCAAGAGGGCAAAGACAGTGGACGTCACGCCGATCGCGGCGAAGCGATTCCACATCCGCATTTTTTGAAACAGGTAACCACGGAACACGAGCTCCTCGTTGACGGCCGCCGGCGCAAACACCGCGATCAGCTCCAGCCACGGAAATCCAGCGCCAC
>QHVX01000011.1:0-2350 GCA_003222375.1 Acidobacteriota bacterium | reverse complement strand
CGAGAAGAATGACGACCGCCGCAAAAAGAGTCCCTCGCAGAAAATCCGTGGCAGCGATTTGCGGAGGAACGAAGAGGCCCAGCCGCCAGCGGCCGTTTTCGATGATCCGAACGGTGAATGCTGTCGCGCAGATGGCAGCCATCAGCCCGGCCCACTGCTGATAGCGAAGACCGAGCGCGATCATCGCGTAGCCGATCGCGAGGAATGTGGCAAGATAGACGGAAACGAAAAGCGTGATCGGCCCGAGCAACTCTACGAAATGAACGGCTGGCGCAGCGACACGGCGACCCTCATCCTGCGCGTTGCGTGCGGTCTGGTTTTCATTCCGCACGGCTGGAGCAAGGTCTTCGGCTCGGGCGGTGTCGCGAACTTCGCTCAAGGCCTCCCCTCCTACGGCATCCCTACCATGCTGGGCTACGTCGCGGCTTACAGTGAGCTGGTCGGCGGAGCTCTTCTGATCATCGGCCTGCTCACGCGCATTGCCGCCGCGTTTCTCGCTGCGACGATGTTCGTTGCAGCGTTCGTTGTTCAGCTTCCCGACGCGCTGCGTGATCCGGACGCCGCCGGCAAGAATAAGGTGTTTGCGGCAATTCGCAGCATCGAGCTGCCGCTCAGCGTCCTGGCGGCAATGTTGGCTCTGGTGCTGCTGGGCGGGGGGCGGTGGTCCTTAGATCGGGTGATTCGGCGTCGAAAAACTACTGCGCCGCCTCAACAATGATGCCGATGTTCTGCGCGCCGTTGGCGCGGGCGGTATCGAGAAACTTCATAGTGCTCTCGTAGTCGTTGTCGGGCGCACCCTGGAAAAAGATCATCTTGCTGGGGTTGCCGTGGAGCACTTCGCGGATCTTCACCGGGAACTGATCGGCGGGAATCTCATCCTTGTTGATGAAGATGCGGGCGCCCGGCATGAGGCGCAGAACGATCTGGTCTTGAATCGCGGACGGAGGGAGGTTCGCGGGCGCCTTGGGCGGCACCTTGACCAGATAACCCATCTGCACAACGGGTGTGATGACCATGAAGATGATCAGAAGCACCAGGACGACGTCGACCAAAGGCGTGACGTTGATGTCCGAACGTAGAGAACCGCCGCCACCTACTTGCATGGCTAGACCGGTCCCTGTTGCGGGGTCTTCTTCGGCATTGTGATCAAACCCACGTTGTTGAATCCGACTTCACGGCACGCTTTCATGACGTCGAGGACCGCGCCGTATTTCACTGTGCGATCGCCTTTGACTGCGATCTCGCGATCGGGCGTGCGCTGGTGAATCTGCTCGAGCTCCGATTGCACCTGCTCTTTTCGAACGACGGTCGAGCCGAGATAGACAGTGCCATCGGCCTTCACGGAAATCTGCAGCTGCTTCTCGGTGTCGGGTGTCTTCTGCGGATCCTCGGTGATGGGCAGATTGATCGGCACGCCTTTCTGCAGCATGGGCGTGACGACCATGAAGATGATCAGGAGCACGAGGCAGACATCGACCAGCGGAGTGACGTTGATGTCCGCGTTGAGAGTCGTCTTCGTCAGTTTTCCGACGGAGCTATGCCACCGATGACTTTGTCTGAGCATTGCCTTCCTTCAGAAAGTAGATGGCCATTTCCGAACCGGAATTCGACATCTCGACCGTGAAGCGATCGATGCGGTTCTGGAAGTAGTTGTAAGCCCACACGGCCGGGATCGCGACGCCGAGTCCGATCGCGGTGGTGACGAGGGCTTCAGCGATACCTGCCGACACCGACGCGATACCGCCGCCCGAGGTGGCCATCTTCTGGAACGCGTGCATGATGCCGATGACCGTTCCGAACAGTCCGACGAACGGTGCAGTTGCGCCGATCGTGGCCAGGACGCCGAGATTTTCTTTGAGCTCGGCGACGGTGATCATCGCGGTGCGATCCATGCCCTGGCGTGCGGCTTCCAGCGGCACTTCGGGATCGATGTTGCGCTTATCGCGTCGAGCGGCCTCGAATTCGAGCAGGCCGGCCGAAATGACCTTGGCAAGGTGGCTTTCTTTGTACTTCTTCGTGATGTCGATCGCCTGCTGATAGTCGCCGCGCGTCAGGACGTTTGACAGCGCGCCGAGGAGCTTGAGCGACTGGTTTTTGGCCTTCTGGAACGTGATGTAGCGCTCGACCATCACCCAGATCGAAAAGATCGACATGAACAACATGATGAAGACGACGGCCTTGGCACCCCAGGTCATCGATGCCCAAAGGGCCGGAAGACTCGTATCCATATTCAGTTCCCTCCAAAATTCTCCGGCCGAGCCGGATCTGCACTTTAATTCAGCTTGAAGTTGACAGTCAGGTTGAAGATCACGTCGACCGGCTGTCCGTTAAGCGTTCCGGGTTTGAATTT
>QHVX01000444.1:3461-5217 GCA_003222375.1 Acidobacteriota bacterium | reverse complement strand
GCCTCGCGTTCGGCCAGCGGAAGATCCATCGTTTCGAAAACCGACAACAGATTTTCTTCGACGGTCAGCTTGCGGAACACCGACGGCTCCTGCGGCAGATAGCTGATGCCACGTTGCGCGCGGAGATACATCGGTAAATCCGTAATGTCCTCGTTGCCGAGGATCACGCGACCTTCGTCGGGTCGCACGAGACCGACGATCATGTAGAACGTCGTCGTTTTTCCGGCGCCATTTGGTCCGAGCAGTCCGACGATTTCGCCCTGGCGGATGTCGACGGACACACCGCGGACAACGCGCCGGCCTTTGTAAACCTTTACGAGGTGGTCGGCGGCCAGACGCAGCGGCTCGCCCGGCCGCTCGCGGTCCGTCGTGAAAGGGAGGATCGTCGTTTCCCGATCAGCCATCTGATTGTGAATTTTACTGCGGCTTATACGTCCCTTTCGTGGCAGAGGTGGGACTCATGATCTCCACTTTATTGCGAGTGAGGTCGATTGCAATTTGATCGCCGCTCACGCTGCCGTTGGGAGTCGACACCGTGGCCGGAGTTCCATTCATGTAGATGACACGGCGCGTGACGAAGTACGTCGCCTTATCGCCGGTTCCTTTGCGTCCCACCGGCTGCTCGACCAGGACGATTTTGTTCTCCGCCTCGATGCGCTCGAGTTTGTGGGCAGCGTCGAAGAAAAAGCTCGCCTTCTCGCCGGTCATGTGACGTTGATCATCGTCGATCTTCACGCTGCCCAGCAGATCGATTCGGCGCTCCGCTTTATGTGCCGCGAAGTGATCGCTTCGCGTCAGCATCGGTGTCTTGCGCTGCTCTGTTCCGCCGGTGTTGTACAGCGACGTTCTGACATTGCCACGTGCAGTGATCTGATCGCCCATCCCCTGAACCTGCATCTCGTCGGCGAACAGCGTGTTGTTGTCCTGCCAGGCCCGAACGTGACCCGTGAAGACCGCCAGCTTCGTCGCTTGACGCATGTTGACCGTATCGGAGTTGACGAACACCGGCTTGGAGGACGGAAACATCGCGCTCACGTTCGATGGGCCATTCTGTTTGGTCATGATCTGCGCGATCACTTCACCGGTCGCTTTCGCTGTGCCGGCGCGCGGCGAGAAGTCGATCAGCTTCGCTTTCAGCGTCTGCCCCTCGGACGTCACGGTTGGATCGAAGCCGGGCGTGGCCGTCAGCACCACGTGATCGCCGATGATGTCGTAATTCGCGCGCACGGCGCTGGCCTGATTCTTCGGATCCTTGTAATGAAAGTTGCCCTCGATCGAGGCTGAGATCGCACGATGTTGATTCGGATCGAAAAAGACCGTCAGATGGTCGGCGGTCATCTCGCGCGGCAACTCGCCGAGCTCCTTCATCACCACGTCGGATTCCGCGCGCATCTGACTGACCTGCTTGTTTGTGAAAGCGACGCGGACGTTTTTCGCGACGAGATCGCGTGCCGGGGGCCCGGCCACGGTCGCGTGAACCGGCATTGCTTCGCCGGCGGCGTTGATGGCGCTGATCTGTCCGTTCATCACTTCGCTCCAGAAGTGATCGCAGACGATTTCTTTGCGTCCTGACCCCGGAGCGTCGTCGGTGGTGACGATGTTGATATGTCCCTGGCCTTCCACGCCGATCAGCGATTTGCGGTCGGCGCTGAGCTGCGCGACAACGCGGTCGCCCGCGAGCCGGCTGGTGTCGTGTGTCATCACGACGTCTTTTTCGAACGTCGCGGAGTTTTCCTTGCGGTTGAAGGTACCTTCA
>QHVX01000444.1:2826-3420 GCA_003222375.1 Acidobacteriota bacterium | reverse complement strand
CGAGCTTTTCGTAAAGGCGGAGCCGCTCCGTTTGCACGTCGAGATCGAGCGCGCCGGCGTTTCCTGTCCAGCGATCGATCTTGAACTGTACCGGAATGTGGTTGGTGAGCCGATTGCCGTCGAAGTGAATCTCGGCAGTCGTGATCTCGACCCCGTCGCTGGAGGTGACCTTCACGCCCCCTTTGGCGTCAGCTTCCTTCGTTTCGCTGTTGAACTGCGCCGTCGGACACACGAGCTCGTACGTTCGGCCGGTCGGGCGATAAATCGTCAGTTGCACGTTCTCGAGCGTGTTCCATCCCGACTGGAACGCGACGACGCGCTGGGCGCGAATGCGCGACGCGATGCGCCCCGCGATCGTCTGCGTGTCTTCGAAGGTCTTCGATTCGATGTTCGGCGATTTTTCGTTCGGCCGGATCGTCGACGTCACCGGCTGTGTGATCGCCTTGTCTTTTTGAACTCTGGCGCGATTCCAACTGACCGCGATGAGGAGAATGAATCCGAAGAACGCGATCGGGAGCGCGACGCGAAGAATGCGAATCGTGCGCTGCACGCGAGTCGCAACTTGTTACGCGTCAGTGGAATTCCGAGCATCGA
>QHVX01000444.1:0-2802 GCA_003222375.1 Acidobacteriota bacterium | reverse complement strand
ATGTGAAAAATGATGTCGGAGCGCGAACCGTTCCCAAAATGCGGATCGAGCATTTTTGCGGACGGCCACCGCACAGCGGCGGCACGGCCAGATGCATCTTCGAGCGTCACTTCGAGGCAATCTTCGCCGAACTCGCGGCGAGCAATCGCATGGACAGCACGCGTCAGAAAGAGCGGCTGGGGATTCCCGGCGCCGAACGGCTGCAGCATTTCGTGGGCCGCGAGAAATTCGCGGTCGATCTCCGCGAAAGCGAGCGCGCCGTCGATTCGAGCATCTCGTCGAAAGAGGCTCGCATCGAGCCGATCAAATGCTTCACCGAGTCGTGTCCGCAACTCGGGAATGCGCGCGGACGGAAGCGAGAAGCCGCACGCGAATTCGTGTCCCCCGAAATGCGTGAAGACGTCGGAGATTGATTCGAGCTGCGCGTGGAGATCGATCGTCGGAATGCTGCGCGCCGATCCGATTGCCGTTTGGCCGTCCATCGACATCACGAGAGTCGGCCGATGGTATTTCTGCGCGATCCGCCCAGCGGCCAACCCGATCACTCCTTTGTGCCAGTTTTCGCCTGCGAGGATGAGAACTCGCGGTGTCTCGCGGTCTCGTGGTTGCGAGGTCTCGGCGGGGTGGGACTCCGAGGCCGCGAGACCACGCAACTCCGAGACCTGTTCCTCAGCTGCGGTCCGCACCTCCAACTCCACGGCTTGTCGTTCGGTATTCATCCGATCCAGTTCCGCGCACAGATTCCACGCGATTTCATCCGTCTCGGCAGCGAAGAGATTGATCGCGGTTTCTGCCGATGCCAGGCGTCCTGCGGCGTTGATGCGCGGTCCAATGCGGAAGCCGACATCTACAGCACGTAGAGGCCGGCCCAGCATGCCGAGGCGTCGGAAGAGGGCGCGGAGACCGCGGTTGCGAGGATTCGAAAGGCCATTGAGGCCGAGCCACGCGATCGTTCGATTCTCGCCGACGAGCGGCGCGACATCCGCGACGGTTCCAATCGCCGCGATTTTCAAGAGCGACTCCGTTGAAATTCTCTTTCCCGAGCGCCGTACGAGCTCGCAGCACAATTTGAACGCAACGCCGACACCGGCGAGCTCTTTGAACGGATACGCGCATCCGGGCTGCTTCGGGTTCAGCACCGCTGCGGCATCAGGCAAAACGCCGGGCGGCAGATGATGGTCCGTGATGATGACGTCGATGCCGCGATCGATCGCGCGCCGCACCGGGTCCACGCTGGTGATTCCGCAGTCAACGGTGATCACGAGGCGCACGGCCTTCTCAGCCATAACGCGCTCCAGCACCTCGAGTTTCAGGCCGTAGCCGTCAACGAGGCGATGGGGAACGACGTGATCGGCATCGGCGCCGATCAGCCGCAGAACTGTCTGCAGCAGAACGATCGAAGTGACGCCATCGACATCGTAATCGCCATAGATCAGGATCGTTTCGCCATCGTGCACCGCCCGCTCGATTCGCTCGCAAGCCGCGCTGATCCCGTGAATTCCGGCAGGATCGTGCAGATCAGACAGCGTTGGTGCGATGAAGCGGCGGTAATCGTCGGCGCTCGCGATGCCGCGGTTCGCAAGGATGGCGCTCAGGATGGGGTGGATTGGCAGCCGGATATCAGGCGCATCGTCGGGAAGAATCCATTTGTCGTAAATCAGTGCTCAGCCCTTTTCGAACACTCCCATCTTACGGAACTTCGCGAATCTTTCTTCAAGGAGTAGAGGAGGCCTCAGCTTCTGGAGATCGCGCAGGCCGCGATCGAGGAAGGGCTCGAGTAGCTCGGCAGCGCGCTTCGCATCGCTGTGCGCGCCACCGGGCGGCTCGGGAACGATGTCGTCGATGATGTTGAATTTTTTCAGATCGTTGGCCGTGATCCTCATCGCGGCCGCGGCATCGGGCGCAGCAGCGGCGTTCTTCCACAGAATCGCGGCGCAGCCTTCAGGTGAAATCACGGAGTAAACTGCGTGCTCGAGCATGTACACGCGATCGCCGACCGCGATCGCCAGCGCGCCCCCGCTCCCGCCCTCCCCCACCACGCTCACGATGATCGGCACTTGCAACGCCGCCATCTCGCGCAGATTCGTCGCGATCGCTTCCGCCTGGCCGCGTTCCTCTGCGCCGACACCCGGATAAGCACCCTGCGTATCGACGAAAGTGAAGATCGGAACTTTGAACTTCTCCGCCAGCTTCATCACTCGAAGCGCCTTGCGAAATCCCTCGGGGCGCGGCTGACCGAAGTTGCGAATGATTTTCTCTTTCGTGTTGCGCCCTTTTTGATGTCCAATGACCGCACATGGTTGCCCGTGAAATCGTGCAAAGCCCGCGACGACGGCGGCATCGTCGGCGAATTTGCGGTCGCCGTGGACTTCCTCCCACTCTTCGAACAGATAGGAAACGAAGTCAAGGGTGTAGGGGCGCTGCGGGTGGCGGGCAACAAGTGTCTTCTGCCAGGGCGTCAGTTTGGAGTAGATTTCGGTAGCGACTTTGGTCAGTTTCCGTTGCAGCTCCTCGATCGCGCCCGGATCACCGTCGGCCGACGTCATCTCGTCGATCTGGCGCCTGATGGCGGCGATGGGCTCGTCGAACTGCGTCGGATCGCTGCTCATCGCGCGGCACGCTAACAAATGAACAGCACACTGGCAACTGAACCGGCGGAAAAAACAGTCACGCGTCCGCCCCTCGAAACGTGGGGAAAAAACGAGCGCATGCGACACGTTCCACCCCTGGACTGGCTCATCGAGAAGCTGGATGTCGATCTTCGCAAGCGTGTCGGCAAACTGTGTGCATCGATCTCGAGTC
>QHVX01000443.1 GCA_003222375.1 Acidobacteriota bacterium | reverse complement strand
CGCGGCGAGCCTCGGATCTTTTCGCCTCAGCGATCCCGCCGCCGCGTTGCGAGGATTCGCCAGCGGCTCGTTTCCCTCCTGCTCGATCAGCTCATTGAGCCGCGCGAAATCCGTTTTTGAGATGTAGATCTCCCCACGCACTTCGAGGCGTTTCAATTGCGACGGAATCTTCAACGGCAGTGCGCGAACCGTTCGGACGTTCGGCGTGACGTCGTCGCCGCGCACGCCGTCTCCGCGTGTTGCCGCTCGCGCCAGCTGGCCATTCGCGTAGAGCAGGTCGATCGACACACCGTCGATCTTCAGCTCCGCTTCGTATTCAACGTCATCCACACCGAGCCCTTTCTTGACGCGCGCGTCCCACTCGCGGAGCTCGTCGAGTGAATAGGCATTGTCGATCGACAGCATCGGGGGATCATGGACGACTGTTTTGAATTCCTCGATCGGCGCGCCGCCGACGCGCTGCGTCGGCGAATTCGGATCGGCATACTCGGGATGCTTCGCCTCGAGGTCCTGAAGGCGCCGCATCATCTGATCGAAGTCGTAGTCGCTCATCTCGGGAGTGCCGAGGTAGTAGAGGCGATTGTGACGTTCGAGCTCGACGCGGAGCTTGTTGATGTCTGATTTGGCGCTCATGCCGGTCGGGAAAGATACCGCGAACGTTCGACCGTTCGCTCCGCGAAACCCATCGCCATCAACCTTTGTTCGAGCAGCGCCAGGAATTCGCGGCGACCTTTGATCAGGTTGAGATTGAGGGCCACGAACCGCATGCCGCGCGGCGTCTCGTAATAGATGATGAGGCGATCGCCGCTTTGCTCCGTGCCGCGGATGCGCGACCACGGGATTGCCCGCCGCCCGAACTGATGCAGCGGACGAACGATGAGCCCGTCGTCATTGGCCTCCGCGATCGTACCGAAAGTCGCGAGAAATACTCTCAAGCCGCCGAGCCACAGGACCGCGAGATAGACCCAGACCACCCGCTCGCTCATCCAGCCGAATCGGGCCGTTGGCGAGATCGTCAACATCATGACGATTGCGCCGGTTGCAAAGGCAGCCACCAGCACAATCGAGAGTCCTGCTCTTCTGACCCACGGTCGGAACGAAAAGACGGTCGCGGCGGTTCTATTCATTGCATCAGACGCAAATAAGTTAAGCCTCAGCTCGGTATGTCTTTCGCAATAGCTCGGGCCGTGACCAGATATGGTCAACAGGATTGAGGGAAACGGGCGAAAAGTCCTCGTCGTCGACGATGATCTGGCCATTCGCGTCCTTCTGGAGGCTGTCCTCAGGCGGATCGGATTCGACGTCGCGCTGGCCGAAGACGGAGCCATCGGACTCGAAAAGCTGGGAAAGAACGGCAAGTTCGATCTCGTGCTTCTCGACCTGATGATGCCCAAGATCAACGGCTACGAATTCATCGACAAAGTCACCAAGGATTATCGGACCGGCCGCCCCCATATCATTGTCTTCACCGCCGCCGGGCAGCGCGGCGTCGACAAAATCCCCCCCAACGCCGTTTGCAATGCGATTCTGAAGCCGTTCGATCTCGAAAAGTTCATCGACATGATCTCGGACTGCCTCAACCAGACTCACTGACGCAGCTTCCATTCGATTTGGTGAATGATGCCGAGGAGGATCGTCGCTTCGCGGGCATCGAGATCTGCGCGGCCGGCGATGGCGCGGAGATCGTCGTAGATCCGATCGGGATTGTTCGCGTGCAGAAACCCTACTTCGAGCAGCAGCGCCTCGGCGTGCTCGTGGAGGCGCTCGATCATGTTCTGTCCGGCCCGTGATCTCTCAATCGCGGTTTTCGAGATGTTCGAAAGCGCAAAACAAAACACCCCGACTGCCATGGCGAGATTCATCGTCGGAAAATCGGGATTCGTCGGAACGGCGGCCGTGCGCCGGCATTGCACGACCTCTTCGCGCGTTAGGCCGCGATCCTCGCGCCCGAACACGAGCGCCAGCACGGCGTCATCTGCCATCGGCATTTGGGGGACGTCGAATGGCGTGAGGTCGACTGCGCGTCGCCGATTGCGTGATGCAGCGTCGCCACCCGGCGCGCTTTCGCGATCACGTCTTCAGCGCCACTCGCCCACCACCCGGCGACCGGATCGAGCTTCGGATATTCGCCGACGATCCACAGCTCTTCGAAGCCGAAGTTCTTCATCACGCGCGCCACCGCGCCGACATTGCCGGCTTCCTGCGGCTCGACCAGGACGATGCGCACGCGCGGCATGGCGAACGAGTGTACCGTTGAAACGAAACGCGAACTTCGGGAACTCAAAGATGATGCGACATCTCCTGGCAGTCGTGTTGTCGTTCACCGCGCTCAGCGCGGCGGCCCAGTTCCGCCTTCCGAAACGACTTCCGCACATTCCCGTCGAGAAGATCCCCGGCGCCGACAAACTCCTCGGCAACGAGCCGACGCTGACGACGAATCTGAAAGATGCGCGAACCGAGATCGCGTTTCTCGATGAATTTCAGCCGATTTTTCCGCGTCCGCTTCCCGCGCCGCGCACCGGCGGATTGATCGATCTCCCAGCCGGCGCGTATGCCTACGTTGCGCAGTCGTACTGTCTGCGTCCCGGCGCGTACGGACCGGGGCACGTCGAGCGCGGCGTCGCCAAGAATGGCTCCGGGTATCTTTACGCGCCTCTCCGCGGCCCGCGGGCCGCCATCATCGGCAACGTCCTCAAACGCTCCGCTGACCATCCCGAAATTGGCCAGAAAGATATCCAGGTGCTCCTCTGGGCGATCATCGCGCGGACGAAGATCCAGGAGATGCCGCCCGAACGACAACGCGTGGCGGCACTGTTGCTGACGCCGGAAGAGATTTTCCAGCTC
>QHVX01000442.1 GCA_003222375.1 Acidobacteriota bacterium | reverse complement strand
GATGCGTCCGGTCACGATCAAGACGCGTGACGGCTTGAGCATGCATGCCTATCTGACGCTGCCGGCAGGCGTGCCCGCCAAGAATCTGCCGATGGTTCTCTTTCCGCACGGCGGCCCGTGGGCCCGCGACGTGTGGGGCTACAACAGCTTCGCGCAGTGGCTCGCGAACCGCGGCTACGCCGTGCTGATGCCGAACTTCCGCGGATCGACCGGATACGGCAAGAAGTTTCTCAACGCCGGCGACAAACAGTGGGGTCTCAAGATGCACGACGACCTCATCGATGCCGCGAATTGGGCGGTCAAGCAGGGCTACGCCGATCCGAAGCACATCGCGATCATGGGCGGTTCGTATGGCGGATACGCGACGCTGGCCGGGATGACGTTCACGCCCGATTACTTCGCGTGCGGCGTCGACATCGTCGGTCCCTCCAACCTTCGCACACTCCTCGGATCCATTCCTCCGTACTGGAAGCCGATCGTTTCGATGTTCCACACCCGAATGGGAAACCCCGACGATCCGAAAGACACCGATCTGATCCGAAACGCTTCGCCGCTGTTCAAGGCAAACCAGATCAAGAAGCCGCTCCTCATCGGGCAGGGCGCGAACGATCCGCGCGTGAACAAGGCGGAGTCGGAGCAGATCGTCGACGCGATCCAGAAGAACGGCGGCTCGGTCACCTACGTCATCTACAGCGACGAAGGACATGGCTTCGCGCGCCCCGAGAATTCGATCGACTTCAACGCCCGCGCCGAGAACTTCCTCTCCAATTGCCTCGGCGGACGAGCGGAACCGATCAGCGGAGGCGATCGCTATCCCGGTTCGACTGCCACTGTGAAGGTGATCGACAAAGGCAAAGAGATGCCAAAGATGTCGAGCTCCGCCCAGTAACGCGACATTGGCCTTACACGTCACAGCGGCATGCGGAAATTGATGCTTGCCGCTGTGGCGATTCTTCTCGCAAAGTAATCACCATACGGCGATCCAGCCGCCGCCGAGGCAGAGGTCGTTGTCGTAGAAGACGACGGCCTGGCCGGGCGCGACTGCGCGAAGCTTCTGCGCGAACGTCACGCGCGCGCGATCGTCGCCGAGCGGCGTCACGGTTGCGGCAACATCTGCGGCTCGCGAGCGGACACGCGCTTGAACCTCGATCGGTACGGAGGGAGCCTTGCCGCTGATCCAGTGGACGCGCTCCGCGATGAGCTCCGAACGCTCGAGCGCTGCCGCCGGCCCGATCGTCACGCGCTTCGTGAACGGATTCACATCGATGACATACGTTCGGGTTGCCGTGCCGCCGATCTGCAGACCACGGCGCTGACCGATCGTGAACTGGTAGTAGCCGTCATGCTGGCCGACGATGTTGCCGTCGGCGTCCACGATCTCGCCCGCGCCTTCACCTCGCACGATTCCGGCCTCGCGTTCGACGATCGATGCGTAGCCGTCCTTCTGCGGCACGAAGCAGATCTCGTACGACTCCTTCTTCCGCGCGTTCGGACAACTGGTTCTGCGAAAGCTCGAACAGAAAGTACGACTGGTCCTTGGCGAGATCCTTCGCCTTGCGGAGCTCGAACGTGCCGTTGGCCTTTGTGATCCTTGCGTAATGGCCGGTGGCAATCTTTTCCGCGCCGATCGCGTGCGCCTTCTGGTGGAAGAGATCGAACTTCACGTGCGTGTTGCACAGCACGCATGGACTGGGCGTGGTGCCGCTGAGGTACGACTTCACGAACGGATCGATGACCTTCTCGTGAAAATTTTCCTCGAGGTTCAATGTGAAGTGCGGAATCTCGAGCTGCCACGCGACGCGCCGCGCGTCGGCAAGATCGTCGATCGTGCAGCATCCTCCGTACGTCGACTCGGCGTTCGTCAGGTTGTCGTACATCTGCATCGACAGACCGACGACATCGTGTCCAGCGGACTTGAGAATGTATGCGGCAGTCGAAGAGTCGACCCCGCCCGACATCGCAACAGCGACCTTCATGTGCGGGTGCTTAAACATTCAAAAAGCAGAGGTTTGTTCCGCAAGGCGCTGATTTTGCAGGCACTTCCGGCAAATAAGGTCCATTGCGTGTCGAGCGACATAGGGGGAAAGCCTTTGCGCGTGCTGGTCGTCGATGACGATCCGAGCATTCGCAGGATGATCATCGCCGCGCTGCGCCGCGACGGATACACGTTTTCCGAGGCGGCTAACGGCAAAGAAGCGTTGGACGTGATGCGCGGCTACCGCCCCTCGGTCGTGGTGCTCGACCTCATGATGCCGATCGTTTCAGGATGGGATGTGTTGCGCGAACGCGCCGCCGAGCCGGCGCTGCTCTCGATTCCGGTGATCATCATCAGCGCCAATCGCGGTCCGGAGCTGGCGCAGGCGATGGACAAAGGAATCTGCGCGTTCCTTCCGAAGCCGTTCGATATCGCGGTCCTCAGCGCGGTGGTCAAAAGCTGCATTCTGCCTGAGCATCCCGATCGGGACATCGCCTAAACTTCGCGCCATGATCACGCGCCGCGACGCGATCACGCTGCTGCTGGCCTCGGCCGGCGGCGTCGTTGCCCGTCGCGCCAAAGCGCAACCCGCACGACCAATTCCGCGCGACGCGCCGAACATCCTCCTGATCATGACCGACGATCAGCGCTACGACGCGATGAGCATCGCCGGCAACAAGATCCTCCGCACGCCCAACATCGACCGCATCGGCCTGGAGGGCATGCGTTTCACGGAGTTCTTCGTCACGAATTCGCTTTGCGCGCCGAGCCGCGCAACGTTCTACACCGGTCTCTATTCGCACTCGCACGGCGTGCTGACAAACGGATCGGGCGAAGTCAATCGCAATCAGGGCGGCCTTCGCTCCGATCAGATCACCTTCATGCATCTGCTGCAGCAAGCGGGCTACGAGACCGCGCTGGTGGGCAAATGGCATGTGCGTTCCGACCCGGCCGGCTTCGATCAATGGATCATTCTTCCCGGCGGCGGCGGTCCCTATCTCGATCCGCCGATGACCGTCAGCGGCGGCATGAGGATCAAGTTTCGCGGCTACGCCGACGACATCGTGGGCGATCAGACGCTTTTCTTTCTTCAGAACCGATCGAAAGAACGACCATTTTGCCTGTTGATGAATTTCAAAGCGCCGCATCGCAATTGGATTCCGGCAGCGCGGTACGCACACGCTTTCGAAGACGTCGACATCCCGGTGCCGCGAACCTTCGATGACAAGTTCGAAGGCCGCCCGGAGGCGCTGCGCAAGACCGACATGGCCATCGCCGACATGCCCGACTTCAAAGATCGGGGAGTGCCGGAGACGCTCCCGCGCGAAGAGCGCAAGCGGCGCAATCTGCAGGAGCTGGTCCGCAATTACTACCGCACGCTGCTGAGCGTCGATGAGAACGTCGGCCACGTGCTCGAGTTCCTCGACAAAAACGATCTCGCGAAAAACACCGTCGTCGTATTCACCTCCGACAACGGCTTCTTCATGGGCGAGCACGGCCTGTTTGACAAGCGATTGATGTACGAGCCATCGATTCGAGTACCGCTTCTGATTCG
>QHVX01000040.1:29471-32553 GCA_003222375.1 Acidobacteriota bacterium | reverse complement strand
CTCGGGAAGGGCGACCTGAACGGGCGTAGAAACCGACAGATAGTTGTCGGCGATCAGCTCGAGCGCTGCCATGGCTTCACGCCTCGCGCTGGCCGGCCCGCTGACGCGAATCCATCCGAGCTTGTAATGCGGCAGTCCTGCTGATTTCGAAAGACCGCCTAACGAGAAGGTTAGGACGTCAGGATGTTGGAATGGGGTTGGTTTTCCCTCGAGGGGATAGTCGAGAAAGACTTCGTCGGCGAGGATCGGGACGCCGCGCTTCGCCACCGCGTCCTGCTCTGTCGGACTCACGAAGGAGCCTGTAGGATTGTTAGGATTTACCATCACAATAATTCGTGCATGATTATCGATCCGCGACGCATCGGTCTCCCACCGCCGATGAAATTCCAGCGCGAACGGACGCAAGGCGACCGACTCGAATGCGCTCAAATGCTCGAGCAGGGGATACGACGGCGTCGCGACGGCGATCGCGTCGCCGGGATTGCACAGCAACTTGAAGAGGAAGCCGTAGGCCTCGCTCGTCGATGCCGTCAGGACCAGGTCATCGACGTCGCATGCGAGCTTTTGCGCGAGCGCTTCGCGTGCCGATCGAAGACCGAGCGGGTCGGGCGTGTAGGGGGCGCGGGCGGCGCGGGCCATGACGTCCGCGAGCTCATCGATCGGATAGGCGATGCCGGCGCGCGTCGGATTCGATTCGGTGAGATCGAGCAGATCGTTTCCTCGCCGCTGGCGGGCCAGAGTGAGTCGGTTGATGGGCGCTTTCCAGTTTGTGCGGCGGGAAAAAGTCACGAGCAGGTGCGGCGCGCGGCGGCGAGTCCGTTTTCGAGATCGGCTCGTATCTGCGCCTGCGCCGATGGTACCGCATCGATGGCCTGCTGAAATGTGCGCACCGCTTCATCGCACGATCCACGTGCCGCCAGAACGCGCGCCAGCGTGTCGAGCACGAGATAGGGATCGGGCCCCTGCTGCGCGACGGCGCGCCGCGCAAACGACTCCGCTTCGTCGAGCCGTTTCTGTTGATAGAGAAGCCACGCGAGATTGTTGAGCGCGTCGCGCGAATTCGGATCGAGCGTCAGCGCCTTTCGAAAAGCGTCCTCCGCCGCTGCGCGATCGCCTAACTGCACTTCGGCGTTGCCGAGGTCAGTGAGCGCGACGACGGAGGTAGGGTGGGCGGCGAGGATTTCGCGGTATTTCGCAGCGGCGTCGGCGAATTTTCCCTCCTCTTCGAGTGCGATCGCCGCGCGCAGGGCGTCACGCACTTCGCTTTCGCGATCCCGTAGGCGAATGAAAATCGCAGCGTGTCCGCCGCCGCTCCATGGCTTCTCCAGCTTTTCGAGTGAAACCCAGCGTCCGGCGCGGTCTCCCCACTGCGTTCGGATCGTCCCGCGCTGCGCGTCGATGCCGTCGGCGACGACGTAGTGGAAAAAGTCGTACTGATGGCCGATAGCATCGACCACTTGCAACATCAGAATCACGGGCCGGCCCTCGCGCAACTCCTGCGCGACCCTCTCCGGGGTGCCGGTCACCAGTTGCGCGTCGAAGCCTTTCTGTCTGGCGGCCAGGATCATGTCGATCGTCAGAACACCGCCGCGGGTCTTGGGCAGCGAAGCGTCCCACTGCTCCATCCTGGTCGCATCACCATAATGTTGGAGAACAGTCGCCAGCGAGCCGGCGCCGCACGATTCGACTCCCCACTTCAACATCGGCATTTGTGGAATGACGGTCGCCGATGGCGAGGGAGCCTTCGAACGCGGCGTCATGGTGATGCAGGACGCCAGAAGCAGCGCAAACGCGAGAAGGGCGAGGCGTCCGCGCGCCTTCGCCCCTTCTCGAATGCACCGAATCACGTCAGGACGCTGCGACGATGATGATCAGGACGACCACCGCGCCGATCAGAATGTAGGTCCATTCCCGCGTGGTGATGCCGGCGGCCTGCAACTGATTCAGGTTTTGCGCGAGTTGATGCAGATCCTGATTGGAGAGCTGCGCCAGGCGTTGATTCACCTGCTCTTGCGTGAATCCACGCGCCGCGAGGACCTTCGCGACCTCCGCGTTGGCGACCACGTCCCGCACGAGTGCGAGGTCGGCCGCTCGCGATTCGAGGCTCTGATTCGCGACCACTTTCGACGGCGACGGTGCCGCGAAAGTCGGGATCGCTGCCACAGCCAGAACGACGAAAAGGATGATGCAACGCTTCAACATCTTACGTCTCCTTCAAATCAACTCAGGGCGATGACCAGGATCAACGCGGCCAGCGCGCCGATGCCGATCCAGATCCACTGCTGCTGCGTCAGGCCGGCAGCCTGCAGCTGATTCAGGTTCTGCGCGAGTTGATGCAGATCCTGATTCGACAGCTGCGCCAGGCGCTCATTGACCTGCTGCTGGCTGAAGCCATGCGCAGCGAGAACCTGGGCCACCTGCGCGTTCGCAGCGACGTCGCGCACCAGCGCGAGATCGGCGTCTCGCGCGGCCAGGCTCTGATTCGCGGCGGTCTTCGACGGAATCGGGGCGGCGAACGACGGGACAGCGAGAAATGCAACCATGAGGAGTAGAGCTACGAGGGCAGTACGCTTCAACACGAATACCTCCTTTTTCTGGCGGCCCCGGCGGGCGCCACTGCTGGCGGTGGTCAGCAAGAGGAGTGCCGGAACTGCTACGATCAATCCCTTGTTAGTGCGTATACCATGATCCGCTTCGAAGACATCCTCGACAGGGTCGAAAGTTACAAGCCCGACTTCGACGAGGAGACGCTGCAGAAGGCCTACATCTTCTCAGCCCTAGCGCACCGCGGACAGGTTCGGGACTCCGGCGAACCATATTTGGTGCATCCGCTGAATGTTGCCCACATCCTCGCCGATCTCCATCTCGACGAGACATCCATCGCGGTGGGCCTGCTGCACGACGTCCTCGAAGACACGCTGACCACGAAGGAGAAGCTGCAGGAGATGTTCGGCGACGACGTTGCGGAGCTGGTCGACGGCGTTACCAAAATCTCCCGCTACGCCTACGTCTCGAAGGAGGAGCAGCAGGCGGAGACCTTCCGAAAAATGCTGCTCGCCATGGTGGGCGATCTGCGGGTGGT
>QHVX01000040.1:21944-29263 GCA_003222375.1 Acidobacteriota bacterium | reverse complement strand
TGAGCGGCGATCTCGTCGACCGCGTCAACGGCACGCTGCAGACGAAGCTGCGCGACAACGAGATCTCCGGCGACGTCAACGGCCGCGTGAAGTCGATGTTCTCGATCTGGACCAAACTGCGGCGACAGGAAATCGACATCGGCCAGGTCTACGACTACATCGGCTTCAGAATCATCACAAATAGTGTGAAAGATTGTTATGCAGCATTAGGCATCATCCATCAGATGTGGCGGCCCGTGCCCGGCCGCATCAAAGACTACATCGCGATGCCGAAGCCGAACTTCTACCAGTCGCTGCATACGACGGTGGTGGCGGAGAAAGGCCAACCGTTCGAGGTGCAGATCCGCACCAGGGACATGGACCTCATCGCGGAGCAGGGCATCGCGGCCCACTGGAAATACAAAGAGGGGAGAGTCCGGCGTCGAGTGGCAGAACGACATCAAGGATCCGCGGGTGTTCATGCACTCGCTCAAGATCGATCTCTATCCCGACGAGGTTTACACCTTCACGCCGAAGGGCGACGTGTTCGCGTTTCCGCGCGGCGCGACGCCGCTCGACTTTGCGTATCGCATCCATACCGATGTCGGGCATCACTGCGTCGGCGCGCGCGTCAACGGAAAGCTCGTGCCGCTGCGCACGCCGCTGAAGAACGGCGACATCGTCGAGATCGCGACGTCGCCGACGCAGGCGCCATCGCGCGAGTGGGTCAACATGGTGATGACCTCGCGGGCGCGCCACAAGATCCGACACTGGCTCAACACCGAACAGAAACACCGCTCCACGGACCTCGGCAAGAAACTGATCGAGAAGGAAGCAAAGCGCTACCGCGTCGCGTGGCGGAAGCTGATCGCCGAAAATGCAATCGACGGCGTGCTCTCCGAATACGGCCTGGCGCGTCTCGAAGATCTGTACGCCGATGTCGGATACGGAAAAGTTTCTCCGCGATCGATCGTCGAGCGCTTCATTTCAGACGAGCAGAAGGAAACGGCGCTCACCGACGAGGGCGTTCTCCAAAAAGCGGTCCGCAAGATTTTCCCGTTCACCGGCTCATCGCCATCCATCAAGGTCAAGGGCTACGACGATCTGATGACTTATCTCGCCAAGTGCTGCAATCCGTTGCCGGGCGAACGCATCGTCGGCTACGTCACGCGCGGCAAAGGCGTGGCAGTGCACAGCGCGAATTGTCCGAACGTGAAGAATCTGATGTTCAACGCTGACCGCGAGATCGCGGTCGAGTGGGCCGATCAGCGGCAGGCGCAGTTCCAGGTCGAGCTGGAAGTATTGATGGAGGACCGGCAGGGCATCCTGGCGCGGGTGGTGTCAACGATCGCGAATCTGAAGACGAACATCCGTCAGATGGATTCTCGAACGGTCGACGGACGCGCAACCGCCGAGCTGGTGCTCGAGATTGCCGACCTCAAACAACTGGAAAAGGTAACGCGGTCGATCGAGGGGTTGGACGGCGTGATGCAGGTGGAACGCAAGTTCAACGTGCGACACGCCACAGCGTGAGCCGCCTGAGAGGCGGCTCTACGTAGCGCCGGCTTCTCAGCCGGCGTTATCGCGCGGCTTTTTTGACCTTGCCGCTGCGCAGACACCGCGTGCAGACGTTCATCCGCTGCACCTTGGTTCCGATTTTCACGCGCACGCGCTGGAGGTTCGGCATCCAGCGCCGGCTGCTCACGTTGTGGGCGTGGCTGATCCGATGTCCGAACACCGGCGTCTTGCCGCAAACCTCGCACTTCTTGGCCATGTTTGAACTCCTCAAATAACGCGGGAGGCGCTGGATTGTAACCGAAGTTGCCAATCGCGCGTAATCGATTCATTTAACTAAATCCTCTAGAGTTGACACCACTTATAAAACCCTGTAATTTTGATTCACCTTTCACGTCCGGAGCCAGCGAGAAGTGAGTGAGATGGATGGGGTGAGCGGTGTTCTTCTCAAAGAGCAAAAATGTCGTCGGTCTTGATATCGGCTCCTCAGCGGTCAAATTAGTTGAGCTGAAGGAGAAGAAGGGCGGCTTTGAACTCGCCAAGCTGGGGATGGAGCGCCTTTCTCCCGAGGCCATTGTCGACGGGTCGATCATGGACTCGTCGCTGGTCGTGGAAACGATCTCGCGGCTGAACAACGAAAAAGCGATCAAGAATTCCAACTACGCCACTTCGTTGTCCGGCCACTCCGTCATCATCAAGAAGATCACTCTGCCGGCCATGCTTCCGGAAGAGCTCGCAGAATCCATCCAGTGGGAAGCGGAGCAGTACATTCCGTTCGACATCAATGATGTCAACCTTGATTATGTTCCGCTGACGACCCCCGGCACCGGCGACAACATCGACGTCATCCTGGTCGCGGTCAAGAAAGAAAAGATCAACGACTACACGTCGGTGATCACGCAGACCGGAAAGAACGTCGTGCTGGTCGACGTCGACGCCTTCGCGCTGCAGAACTGTTACGAGATGAACTACAGCGTCGACGAAGGCAAGACGCTCGCGCTCGTCAACGTCGGCGCCTCGGTCACCAATGTCAACGTTCTGTCGGGATCGACCTCGCTGTTCTGGCGCGACATCACGTTCGGCGGCAATCAATACACCGACGCGATTCAGCGCGAGATGAGCCTCTCGTTCGAGCAGGCCGAAGACCTCAAGCGCGGCAAGCAGGTCGGCGACCAGACGATCCAGCAGGTCATCCCGATTCTGAATTCGGTCTCCGAAGACTTCGCAGGCGAGCTGCGAAAGACACTCGACTTCTTCACGGCGACCTCCGGAGCCGACCGCGTCAACGAAATCGTCCTCTCCGGCGGCGGGTCGGGCGTGCTCAACCTCGACGCCATCCTGCGCGACAAGTTCGGTCTCGCCGTCAACATCATGGACCCCTTCCAGCGGATCACGGTCGACGAAAAGCAATTCAACCCCGAAGAGTTGGCCGAGGTCGGACCGAGCATGGCGGTGGCAGTCGGCCTCGCGATCAGGAAGTTGGGGGACGCTTGATTAAGATCAACTTGGTGCGGGAAGGGCGGGCGGTCCGCGGAGCCGGCGCGGCTCCGGGGGCAGCGGCGGCTGCTATCGCAGTCGGGGGACCAAGCAACCTCAATACGATGCTGATCATTGCGGGGCTCGCCATCGGCGTTGTCGTCGGCGGCGGTTGGTGGGTGTTCGAGCGGAACCGGCTCGGCGACCTCCGCGAGCAAGTGGCCGCCAAGACGATCGAAGCACAGCGCCTCGAGTCCATCATTAAAGAGGTCGAGGAGTATCAGCGCCGCAAAGACAGTCTGCAACGGCGCATCGACCTGATCAACCAGCTGAAGCTGAACCAGAAGGGACCGGTCAAGATCATGGACCGCGTCAGCCAGGACCTTCCCGATCTGGTGTGGCTCGACAAGATGACGATGAGCGGGGGCCTCATCACGCTCACAGGACGCGGTCTCAATCCGAACGCGATCGCGAATTTCGTCGAGGCCATCCAGAAGGATCCGCTTTTCGAAGAGCCGGATCTCAGCTCGATGAGCCAGGTGACAATCGTTCCACCTGTTTATCAATTCGACATGACCTTCCACTTCGTTTATGCGCCGAAGAGCGAAGCGGGAGCGCCCGGCACGGCAACCGGGACTGGAACTACGGGCACGACAACCACCACAGGTTCGGCGACGAAGCGGTAGGAGACGAGTGAGATGGCTGCGATATCGCTAGAAGGGAAGCCGTGGTACTACGGACTAGCCATCGGCGTCGTCCTCGCCGGCGGTATGGTGTTCGCAGCCGATTACTTTCTGATCGAAGATGTGAAGACTCAGATCAAGTCTGCTGAGTCGCAGATCAAGGAGCTCGACACCAAGATCGAGCAGGGCCGCTCCGCGCAGCGGAAACTCCCGCAGTTCCGTGAAGAGGTCCATCGTCTCGAGCTGGAGCTCGAAAAGTTGCGTCGCATCCTGCCGTCGACGCGCAACACTGAGGAGATCATCAAGAAGATCAAATCACTGGTGGACCAGGGTGACTTCGTCCTTCACAAAATGACGTTCCCGAAGATCGCGCCGGCTCAGGGCGGCGATCCGTACGCGGAGTGGCCGATCACCATCTCCGTTGACGGGCGCTATCACAACCTCGCGATCCTGTTCAATCGTCTGAGCAACTTCTCGCGCATCATGAACGTCGAGCAGATCAACATTCAGGCGCTCTCCAACCAGCAAGACCGCACGATCACATCTGAATTCGTGGCGAAGACATTCGTGTATGTCGAACCGAGCGCCGCGCCACCGCCGACGACGGGAACCAAGCCGGCTGGCGGCGCTCCAGCGAAGAGTGGAGGCACATAGCCGATGAAGCATCTTCGAATCGCTTACTCGATGCTGATCGTCACCGCCGCCATCGCGGCGGTCTTCGCACAAGCTCCCGGTGGCCGGCCGGGCGGCGGAACGACCGCCACCGCCACAACTGCCACAACGGCGAAGACGGGTACGACTGCAACGACAGGAACGGGCAACGTCCAGGAAGTCCTTCAGGAAATCCTCGAGGGACCCGGAATCGGCGAGCAGTATCACTACGACCCGCAGGGCAGACGCGATCCGTTCCAGTCGCTGATCGGACCGGCGCCGAAGCTTCAGCCCGGCCAGCGCCTGCCCGGACCTCCGGGATTCCTGATCGATGAAATCAAGCTGCAGGGCATCGTGCGAACCAAGCAGCAGGGTCTGGTCGCGATGATCAATGGGCCGGACAACAAGGGATATCTCATCCGAGTTGGTGACAAAGTTCTCGACGGTGAAGTCGTCCGCATTACGCCCTCCTCCGTTGTTTTCAGGCAGGAGGTCAACGACCCGACTCGAATCGAACGTTTCCGCGAAGTGGTCAAGGATCTTACCCCTGAGGCTCAGAGGAAATAGCGTGCTGGGTGAGGTGCGTGGAGGGCCGTGAGATGGTGAAGGTGGGAAGTATGAGAAGAGTCCAGCGAATCCTGCTGATCGCAAGCATGCTCGTCCTGAGCGCCGAAGGTGCGTCCGCATCGTGGTGGAGGCACCGCAAGCCGGCGAATCCTGCGCCGCAACCGGCTCCGGCCGATGCGACTGCCATGGTCTTGAATGCGATCGAAACCGGATCATCGGCCGCGCCGCAGATCATTCTGAAAACAAGCGGAGCGCCAGCGTTCACGTCCCTCAGCCCGACCCCCGACCAGTTTGTGGTGGACCTCTCCGGCACGACCAAAGCGGCTACTCTGACCACGCCAACGCAACTCCCGGCCGGTGTCAGCGCCATCACGGCTGACGAAGTCACTGAGATGGGTAACCGGCTGACGCGCGTGACCGTGCGTCTGTCGGGCGGGGGAACGGCACAGGCATCTGCGGAAGGCAATTCCGTCGTCATCATGCTCCCGGCGCCCGCAGTAGTTGAAGCGCCGCCGGTGCCGAAGATCGAGGCTCCGGCGCCCATCGTTACCGCGCCGGTCGAATCTGTCATCAAGATCGAGCCGGTTCCGTCGGTGAAGGCCACGCTGCTGAAGAAGATCGATACAGCGGGCAAAGGCGACGCGATCGACGTTCAGATCGCGACGAACGGAGATCCGAATTACAGCGCATTCAAGCTCGACAAACCGGCGCGCATTGTCATCGATTTTCCCGGCATCAAGAACAAGGCTGCCAAGAACACGAACATCGATGACTCGCTCGTGAAGCGGATTCGCGCCGGCCAGTTCAAGGACGATGTCGCGCGCGTCGTCATCGATCTGTCGCAGCCGATGGCTTACAACATCACGAAGAGCGGCGACAAGCTGCACGTCACCTTCGGCGAAGCGCCGAAGACTGTCGCTGCATCTGCACCCGCTCCGGCAGTCAAGGTTGCCGAGGCGCCGAAGACGGAACCGGCGAAGTCGACCGATATCGTGTCGCAGGTTCCTGCGGTCGCCGACACTGCGACCTGGAAGTTGCCGCAGGAGGCGTCGTCAGGCGCCACGGCCATCATCCACGCACAAGATCAGGCTCCGCCACCGCCCGCTCCTCGTCAGCGGCGCACGCCCACGCCGCTTTCGCAGCCGGCGCCGGCCCAGCCGGTGCCCGCTCCATCGAGCACGGAAAATGTGTTCAGCGAGCCGGCGCAGAATGTCAGCCCGCTTGCGGCCGGCGGCTCGCGCCAACTGAGCGCGGGCGAGAAGGTGTTCACGGGCGAGCCCATTTCGCTCAACTTGAAGGACGCCGACATCAAAGATGTGCTGCGGACCTTCGCGCAATTGACCGGCTTGAATATCGCCGTCGACCCGAATGTGTCGGGCTCGGTGACCGTCGATTTCGTCGACGTTCCGTGGGACCAGGCTCTCGATCTGATCCTGCGTCAGAACGGACTCTCCTACGTACTCGAAGGAAACGTGATGCGCGTCGGTACGCTCTCACGTCTATCGGAAGAAGCGGCCGCCAACCGGCGCTTTCAGGAAGAAGAGCGGCTCAATGTGCCGCTCACGACCGTCAGCTTCAAGCTGTCGTACGCTCGCGCCTCAGACGTCTCCGGTCTGCTGAAAGACCTCGCTTCACCGCGCGCCCGCATCATCGTCGACCAGCGCACGAACCAGCTGATCATCAGCGAGATCCCGGGCTACCTGCAGACGATGCGCAATCTGATCGATTCAGTCGATGTCGCGAATCGCCAGGTCGTCATCGAAGCGCGTGTCGTTGAAACGACGCAGAGCTTCCTGCAGCAGTACGGCTTCAACTGGGGATTCCGCGGGACGCTCGATCCTTCTGTTGGAACGGGAACGGGTCTCATTTTTCCGAACCGCGTCGATGTGATCGGCGGGCCGTTCGATTTCGCGGCCGGCAATCCGGTTCTCTCGTTCTCGCTCGGCAACGTCCTGGGCACATTCACCCTCGACGTCGCACTGAACGCGGCGGAACAGGAGTCGTCCGCGCGCGTCATCGCCGCACCTCGCATTCAGACGCAGGACAACGTATCGGCGCAGATCCAGGCCGGTACTCAGATTCCGTTCCAGACCCGCATCAACTTCACGACGACCGTCACCTACGTCGACGCGACGCTGAGCCTCTCGGTGACGCCGCAGATCACGGAAGCCGGCACGGTGATCATGGACATCCAGGTGCAGAAGAACGACCCGGGTGTTCAGGCCGCCGACGCGCCGGGACCGTCGATCGCGACGCGACGTGCGTCGACCAAGCTGATGGTCCGCGATGGCGGAACAGCGGTCATCGCGGGCATTTATCAGACGAACGACACGACGGTGCAGGACCGCCTGCCGTTCCTTTATCAGATTCCGATCATCGGCAATCTGTTCAAGAGCCACAACATCAACTCGACACATCAGGAATTGTTGATCTTCATCACGCCGCACA
>QHVX01000040.1:21171-21933 GCA_003222375.1 Acidobacteriota bacterium | reverse complement strand
GTCGCTGGCGATGCTGCTGGCCGGCGGTTCGTGCAACGACATCAACAGGCAAAGCGCACCCGTCGATCTCGTGGTGACCAACACGCAGAACCTGCGTCAGATCGATCTGAACGGCGACGCAATCGGTTCCCAAAAATGCCAACAGACCGTTGCGACGGTGCATATCCTGGCACTGCAGCTCCAGCCACCGTCCACGAATCCGAATCTCACGCCCATCGATCTCAATCAGGTGAAGATTGATCGCTACCGCGTCTCGTACACCCGCGCGGATGGCGGGCGTCTCGTACCGGCGCCATTCGTCCGCTCGACCTCGACTCTGGTGGGCATCAATTCAACCGCCGAAGGGACGAATTTTGCGCTCTTCGACGCCAACGCGATCAATCTGGCGCCGTTCGCCGCGCTGCGGCCGGAAAACGGCGGACGCGATCCGGAAACAGGCAGGCCCATCATCTCGCTGGATACGACTCTGGAGCTGTTTGGAACAACACTGGCCGGTGAACGCGTCTCCGGCAATACGCGAATGACACTCGATTTCTGCTTCTCGTGCGGCGGATGTTTCTAGTCGCTCGATTGGGTGGATGGAGGAGTTGACGGGGGTTTCTATGATCGACATGAGACAGCGGAAACTGACATTCGCGCTTCTGGCGCTGCTACTGATCCTCACCGGATGTAAGAGCGAGTCGCCGACAGCGCCGCCGCCCGTCGGGCCTGGCGGTACGACGCCTGGTGGCGGAGTGACGCCGCCGACGAATCCGACCATTG
>QHVX01000040.1:0-21010 GCA_003222375.1 Acidobacteriota bacterium | reverse complement strand
AGTGCACCCGGAACGGCAACTGTCATCGCGGCGGTCGGCAACGTCACGAAGTCCATCGACATTACATTCTCAATCCAGCCGACGACGCCACCGCCCACCGGCACCATTCCAACGATAACCGCTGTGACACCTGCGACTGGACCGCCCGCGGGCGGCACGCAAGTGGCGATCACCGGCACGAACTTTCGTTCGCCGGCACGCGTCTTGTTCGATATTGGCGATGGCAGTCCCAAAGAAGCCTTCGTCGTTTCGGTGAGCTCGACGCAGATCGTGGCGATCACGCCGCGGATCGACCTGACGGTCGGGCAGACGAAAGCCGCCGACGTCATCGTCATCACACAGGCGGGAACATCCGGCGAACAGCGCGTCGTCAAGACCGGCGGCTTCACTTATCAACTGGCCGTTCTCACTCCGGTGATTCGATCGCTGGCGCCGACATCCGGCCCGATTGGTGGCGGAACGCGCGTGACGATCATCGGCGATGCCTTTCAAACGCCGGTGCAGGTCTTCTTCGGCGCCGCCGAAGCGCAAGTCATCAGCCTCAACTTCGACAACATCATCGTCATGAGTCCGCGCGCCAGCGACACATCGGCGGGTGGCTCGGGTGTTGTCACCGGACCCGTCACCGTTACCGTAAGGAATGTCGGCTCGGGCACGAGCGCGACTTCACCGGTTTCGTTCCGCTACACGCCGAAGATGCAAATTACGACTGCTGGTCCGACGGAAGGTCCATTCACCGGCGGCACCCGCATCAGGATCGACGGTGTCGGCTTCGACGATCCTCTCGCAGTCAGCGTGGCCGGCGTCGCAGCGCAGGTGATCAGCGTGGCCGGTTCGGAAGTCATCGTTCAAACAGTCGGCGTCAATCTGACGAGCTGCAGCGACGTTACGGGACCGATCATCGTGACAAACACGGAGAACGGCGACAGTGCGACTGGACCGGCGTTCATCTTCCGCACGCCGAAACCGCTCATCATAAGTATCTCGAATCCGAACACGATCCCCGGCACGGCGCAGATCACAGTTCTCAACGCGCTCGGCTTCCCGCGCATCACGATTGGTGGCGTAGCCGCGAACGTTACCGGCACCGTTGTCAATCCCAACGGGACGACGACATTTACTGTTCAGATTCCGCCGACGATCATGCTGTCGCAAGTATCGTGTCCGGCCGGCGGAAGTGCGCCGACGCCGACGGCCTTCACGGTTGTGTACACGAGCGCGACAACCGGTTGTACGGATACCGCGAACAACGCACTGATCGTGACTCCGGCGGCCGTGCCGGTCATCTTTGCGAATCCGGCCACCTTCCAGCCATTCCAGGCGACGATTACGCCAAATGTCGCTCCCGCGCCACCGTTCCCGGGCACAGCTGTCACACCGTCCGGCACGCAAACCGTGGCAATCGTAAACGTCGGCACAGCGCCAATGGATATTACGGCCACTACCCTTACGGGCCTCGGATGTGCGGACTTTACCGTCGGACCTACTGTTCCACCGATTATTACTCTCAATCAATGCGAATCGCTGCCAATAGGAGTCACCTTCAAGGGCCAGACGACGCCCAACACAGAAACGTGCACTTTGACGGTTTCGTCGACAGGTGGAAACCGAACGTTCCTGCTGGTCGGTACTTCGCGTTGACGATTGACATCCAGTGATCTGATCCGGACCGCCCCTTCGGGGGCGGTTCGTTTCTGCTGTAGAGTCTTACTTCCATGGCCCAGCCGGCGAGTAACCCTAAGATCGAGGAATTGCGGTTTCGGCTCAAAACCGATCCGAAGAGCCGACTTT
The DNA here is from genome assembly GCA_003222375.1 of Acidobacteriota bacterium. Taxonomy (GTDB): domain Bacteria; phylum Acidobacteriota; class Thermoanaerobaculia; order Gp7-AA8; family Gp7-AA8; genus Gp7-AA10. Next base: position 19,219 of record QHVX01000040.1, on the reverse strand, counting down.
TCTTCCCGCTGGCAGAGGAACTGCGGAAAATCGATCAGTTCACAGAGGCTGAGCAGGTCCTCCGCGGCGGACTCGCGCAGCATCCCACCTATCTCTCGGCCTGGGTGAGCCTTGGCCGCGTTCTGCGCGAGGCGAAGAAGCATCGCGACGCCGTAGACGCGCTTTCGAAAGCGCTGCAGCTCGATCCGGGAAACGTCGTAGCTGCCCGCCTTCTCGCCGATTCGTACCTCGGCCTCGGCGACAAGCTCGAGGCGATCAAGAAGTACAAGCTGGTCCGCGCTCTGATGCCCGCTTCCGACGAAGACCTGGAAGCGGTGATTGACCGCCTGGATCGCGAGTTGAACGCGGCCCCCGCGAGACCTCCGTTCATGGATCTGGCCGATCAGACCCACCCGCCCGCGCCTGCCCCCGTCGACGAGGCTCCGTTCGCGACCACGGACAGCAAAGCGTTCGCAGACGCCGAAGCTGCAATCGCGGAAGACCGCACTGTCGGGGTGACGACGGCCGACATCGAGCCGATGCGCGCCGCGCACACCAAGAGTCCGTTTGAGGAGCCGGTTGCGGGTTCAACGGCGGCGGCGGTCGATGTCGAACAACCGCAAGGGATTCACATCGAGCCGGCGCCGAAGGCGGCCGAAGTTCCCGCCCCGCTGCCCGAGGAAGAGCCCGCGGGAGATATGTTTGCTCCCGCCGAGGCGCCGGCGCCGGCAGCGCCGGCTGATGATGCAGCGAATACACTGACGATGGCGGATCTCTACGTTCAGCAAGGATTCGCCGACAAAGCGCGCGAGATCTATCAATCCATTCTGCAACGCGAGCCCGGCAATGCCGACGTTCGCAAGAAGCTCGACGCGCTCAAGGGTCCAGCGCCGCGCAATCCGAAGGCGGTGAAACTCGAGCAATGGCTCGCGAAGGTGAAGAAGAGGGAGGAGGGGAGTGTCGTTTAGAGATGTGCTCCAGGGCATTCGAGATCGTGTGGATGGAACGCTCGCCGTCAGTCTGATCGGGCTCGACGGAATCAGTGTCGAGAGTCTCAACGGCGACAACGTTCCGCTCGATGTCATGGGAGCGGAGTTCGGAGGCTTCATCAAATCGATTCGCCTCGCGAACACGGGATTGAACACCGGCGAGATTCTGCAGTTCTCGCTGGTGACGGAGAAATACATCGCCTTCGTTTCCGAAGTGACGCCTGACTATTACGTGCTGCTGGTTCTTCGGCCCGATGGCAACTACGGGCGGGCGCGATTCGAGCTGACGCGCGCGAAGCGGCTCTTGCGCGACGAGCTCGCCTGAGGTGGGGATTTGAATTTCAAAGAGATTCTCGAGCTGATCGACATCGTCGCCGAGCGTGGCATCGCCGAGCTCGAAATCGAGCAGGCCGGAACGAAGCTGCGCATTCAGGTGAAGCCGTCAGCGCCCCAGGTGATCCATTCTTACCTCAACGGTCAACGCGAAATGCCGGCGTTTCCCGCTCCTCCCGCCGCGGCGCCGATCCTGACAGCAAAAGCGCAGGAGCCGGAAGAGCCCGACGCCGGCCTGCACGTGATCTCCTCACCGATTGTCGGCACCTTCTATCGCTCTGCCAATCCCGAATCGGAGCCCTTCGTCACCATCGGCGATCACGTCTCGAAAGGGAAAGTCATCTGCATCATCGAAGCGATGAAGCTGATGAACGAGATCGAATCGGACGTCGAGGGCGAAATCGTGAAAGTCTTTCCGCAAAACGGACAGCCGGTGGAGTATGGCGAGAAATTGTTCGCGGTGAGAGTTTGATTCTCGCAATCGGTTGTCGGGTTGTCGGGTTCTCGAGTTGTCGACAACCGGACAACTCGACAACCTGACGACCATGATCTCCAAAGTCCTCATCGCCAATCGCGGCGAGATCGCCCTTCGCGTCATTCTGGCGTGCAAGGAGATGGGCCTCAAAACGGTGGCTGTGCATTCCGAGGCCGACCGCGATTCTCTCCACGTGCGCTACGCCGATGAAGACGTCTGCATCGGCCCTCCTCCGTCGCGTCAGAGCTATTTGAGCATCTCATCGATCATCGCGGCCGCCGAAATCACCGGCGCGGACGCGATTCATCCCGGATACGGATTCCTCGCCGAGAACGCCCACTTCGCGGAAATCTCGAACGAATGCGGCCTGAAGTTCATCGGGCCGACGCCGGAAGCGATCCGCCTGATGGGCGACAAAGCGAAGGCCCGCGAAACCGCGAAGATGGCCGGCGTTCCCATCCTGCCGGGAAGCGACGGTCCTGTGAAGACATTCGGCGAGGCGGCGGATATTGCGCGAGAGATCGGGTATCCCGTCATCTTGAAGGCTGCCGCCGGTGGTGGCGGCCGTGGAATGCGAATCTGCGGCGCGGAGGCCGACCTGCAGGGTGCATTGGAAACCGCACGGAGCGAAGCGGAGCGCGCGTTCGGCTCGGCGGACGTCTACGTCGAAAAATACCTCGAGCGGCCGCGTCACATCGAGATCCAGGTCTTCGGCGACACCGCCGGCCGCATCGTTTCCCTCGGTGAACGCGAATGCACGATTCAGCGCCGACATCAGAAGCTGATCGAGGAATCGCCGTCGCCCGCGATCTCGCATGAATTGCGTCAGCAAATGGGTTCTGCGGCCGTGCGTCTGTGCCAGATGGTGCATTACGTGAACGCCGGCACGATCGAGTTCCTCTTCCAGGACGGCCAGTTCTACTTCATGGAGATGAACACTCGCATCCAGGTCGAGCACCCGGTGACCGAGGAGGTGACCGGCATCGATTTGGTGAAGGAGCAGATCCGCGTTGCCGATGGATTGCCGCTGACTGTTCCCAATGGAGACTTCCATCTGCGCGGACATGCGATGGAATTTCGGATCAACGCCGAGGATCCCGTCACGTTCGCGCCGCATCCCGGGCGCATTCGCGAATTCCATTGCCCGGGCGGCCCCGGCGTCCGGGTCGACACCGCAGCCTATCGCGACTACGTCATCCCGCCGCACTACGACTCGATGATCGCGAAATTGATCGTGAAGGGAAAAACGCGCGAAGAGACGATGGCGCGTGGCCGTCGGGCCCTCGAGCTCTTCATCATCGAAGGCGTGAAGACATCGATTCCGCTGCATCGCGCGATCCTCGACGATCCGCGCTTCATTCGCGGGGACCTCTCGACGCGATTCATGGAAGAGTTCGAGTGGTAAAGTTGGGACTAACGTCCTGACTGTGAAAATCTATCTCATCGGCTTCATGGGCGCGGGCAAGACCACCATCGGTCGCACGCTGGCCTCGCGACTCGGCGCTCCATTTTTTGATCTCGACGAGTTAGTCGAATCGGCCGAGAAGATGTCGATCAAGGATATCTTCGCGCAGCAGGGGGAGCCGTACTTTCGCAAACGCGAGCGGGACATCCTCCGTTCGACGCGCTATCTCGATCACGCCGTGATTGCAACCGGCGGCGGCACATTCACATTCGAGGACAACATCCAGTTCATTCAGGCCGAGGGATTTTCAGTCTTCCTGTCCGCGCCTTATGCACTTCTGCGCAGCCGCGTCGGCGACAAAGCTGCCGAGCGGCCGATGTTTCGCGACGACGTCGCGGCCCACGAGCTTTACAACACCCGTCTGCGTTTCTACCGGATGTGTGACGCGACGATCGAGATTCGTGAAGATGAATCGCCGATGGAGATAGTCGAGCGTATCCTTCTCGAGTTGCCAAAGAAACGCTCGCGGAGGACATCGTGAGGGCAGTGGTCGTCAGCGACATTCACGCGAACAGCGAAGCGTTGCGGGCGGTCTTCAGCCGGGTGCGGCGCAAGAAGTTCGATTGCATCGCGTGCCTCGGCGATTTCGTCGGCTACGGCGCGGAGCCCAATCAGGTTCTCGACGCCATGCGCACATTCAAAGGCACGAAGTACTACATTCGCGGGAACCACGACCGCTTTGTCGCGGCTCTCGAAGAAGGAAATGGATTCAATCCTGCTGCGAAGTCTGCCGCCGAGTGGACGCGCGAGCATCTGAGCGCGCCCAACCGGCGCTTTCTCGAAAAATTACCCCTCGGCCCGATCGAGCGAGGCGGATTTGTTCTCTGCCACGGCTCGCCCGGTGACGAGGACGAATACGTGTTCAACGAATTTCACGCCGGGCGCATCTTCGAAACGTTCGAAGCACCGATCATCCTGTATGGCCACACACATCTGCCGGTGATCTTTTCAATCGATCGGAAAGGCAAGGTGCGCGGGTCAGCCGTTCGCGGCGACGCGATCGTGCGCCTCGACCCCGCCCGCCGCTATCTCATCAATCCCGGCTCCGTTGGCCAGCCGCGCGATCGCAATCCGCGGTCGTCGTTTGCGATCGTCGATTCGGATCGCCGCACAGCGCAGTTCTTGCGCGTCCCGTACAACATTGCGAAAACGCAGACCGCAATTTTGAAAGCCGGTCTGCCGGTTGTCCTCGCGAATCGTCTTAAGTGGGGTACATGAGTGTCCTCAGATGAGGAAATTCGGAGCCGTTGCAATGCGGCCTCATCCGCCTAAGCGATTGAAAACAAACGTGGAATACTCAACTGTGCCGTGGCATGTCGACCGCACCAGAAGGGCCCGGCTGCTGGGAGAAACACGATGAAAAAACTGACGCTATCTCTTCTCGCGATGCTGACGCTGGCGGTTCCGTTGTATGCCGCGCAGGGCCGCGATCAGTCGTACTTCACGTATGACGACGGCGGGACGATCGTGCGTCAGGCCGATGACGGACGCGAGGTCGAGACGCGCGTCAACTATCCGGTTTTTGCCGGCGATGAAGTGACCACCAACCGTCGCGGCCGTGCCGAGATTCGGCTGGCCGATGGCAACATCATCGCGCTCGATCGTTCGACTTCGATCCGCTTCCGCTCCATCGCTGATTCCTACGACGACAACGCAGCGCAGACGATCGTCGAGCTTCGCTATGGTCACATCGCGCTCCAGCGTACCGACCACGAGCGCGAAGCGCTGCGACTCGACACGCCGAGCGCGAGTTACATCGCAACCGATCAGGCGATCTATGCAGTCGACAACGACTCGCGCAGCGCAGATCGCGTCAGCGTGTTCTACGGTGAAATCGAAGTCCGCACGCCGGCCCGCACTTCTCGCGTCAGCGAAGGTGAGGAAGCGCGCGTCGACGAACAGGGCGTTTATGGATTGGTCAGCTCGCAGCGCGGGACTGCCGACGAGTTCGAGCGGTGGTTCGTCCGGCGTTCTGAGAGATACCGCAAAGGAACGAGCCAGTACCTCGATCAATCTCTCGCGTACTCCAATTACGATCTCGATCAATACGGCTCATGGAGCTACGTCTCCGGCCTCAATTCCTGGGGATGGCGTCCATATGTCGGTGCCAGTTGGCGTCCGTATTACTCCGGTCACTGGATCTATGGCCCAAGCGGATGTCTCACGTGGGTGTCGTATGAGCCGTGGGGCTGGGTACCCTATCACTATGGTCGGTGGGCGTATGACCCGGGCTATGGGTGGGTGTGGATGCCGGGTTACACGTATTCGCCCGCCTGGGTCTACTGGATCTACGGACCGGGGTATTTCGGATGGGCACCTGCCGGCTGGTACGACTGCTATCGGCCGTACTACGGCTGGGCGTATCAGCCTTACGCGCGTGCGGGGCTGCACTTCGGCTTTGGCTTCTACGGCCGCGTGCGCGTGAACGAAATCGATCTGCGGCCGTGGACCTTCGTGTCATCCGACAGAATCGTTTCGACTCGCGTCGATCAGGCGGCACTGACGACCGATGCGATTCGGCAGCGCCTGCAGCGCGGCGGCGATGGAAACCGGGATGTGGCGGTGGTGTCCGGCGTCCCCGCGCGCTTTACGCGATCAGAAATCAAGGATCCGGCCGCGGCGATCAATACGATTGCGCGCCGCGGAATCGGAAGTGGTACCGGCAGAGAAGGCTCCGGGTCTGCTACGGACATGACTCCGTTCTTCCGGCGCGACCCGGAGCTTTCCAATGCGGTGCGTGAGCGCATCGTCCGTAGCGGCGTTGGCGCCGGTGCCGCCGTCGTGGTGGGCACGCCTCGCACGCTGCCGGGCGCGTCGGGCGTTCCCTCGCCCGGAACTCCGGGAACGATCGAAGGACGCGTTCCGCCGCACGGCGATTCATCCGATGCCGGCCGCACGACAGTGCCTCGCGACCGTTTCCGTGACAATCCGGCTTCGGGCGCGAACCCGCCGCAAGGTCAATCGCCGGCGACAGTCGAGCGCAATTGGCGCGATCGTCTCGACCGCAATCCGGCTCCGACTCCGCAGCGCGATGATTCGTGGCGCGGACGCGTGACCGGCCGGCGCGATACGACGCCGCGCGATACGACGCCGCGCGACACGGCGCCGCGGAACGATGCGCCCCTCGATCGCGGATTTGTCGATCGCAAGCCTGTCGATCGGACCCCTGCCGACCGCGGAAGCGATATTCCGCGCCGGATCATCGATCGGATCGGCGGCGCTCGCATCTACGGCGGCGACACGCCGCGTGACACCGCTCCGCGCGACAGCACTCCGCGCCAGCCCTCCGTTCCGCGCGACACTCCGCCGCCGCGGGTAGAACGGTCGTCCCCTCCGCCGCAACAGCAACCGCCGTCGCCTGAACGGTCCGCTCCTCCTCCTTCGCGCTCCAACAACGACGACGGCGGACACGTGAAGCGAGATCACTAAAACGCCCTTCTGCTCGCACGAAAGGACCCCGGAGACGGGGTCCTTTTGTTTTCTCATTTAGAATCGTCTGCCAATGTCCGTACCGGTCTTTTTCGCGCTTTACTGCGTCGAGGCGGGTCTGTTTTTTTTGATCGTCCCGTGGACGCGCTTGTGGACGCTCAATCCGCTGCTACACAGCAGTGAGACCTTGAGCATGTTTGCGGCGAATCCGTTCGTTCGCGGGTTCGTCTCGGGCTTTGGCGTGGTGCATCTGATCATCGCCGCCAAGGACATCATCCGAATGACGCAGGCGCGACGCGCGGCCAAGAGGGGAGTGAGCTGACCGATGCCGCGCCGGAGAGCCGATTTTTCGCGCGTTTACTTTCCGCTCACGCTCACGATCATTCTGTTCGCGGCGTTCTGGCCGCTCCGAGACAAGCCGCTGGAGGTGCAGGGCTTCGGCGACATGCACCCGTATCTTCAGTTTGCAGCTTACGCCGCGCTGATTTTTCTGCTGGTGAGGCTGATCGACGCGCTCGTTTTCGATGTGGTGGTTTCGAGACGCCAGGTCGCGATGCCACAACTGCTGCGCGGCATCATCTCGATCGTTCTGTACATCATTTTGTTTGGATCGGCGTTCTCCACAATTTTTCGAATCGATCTACGAAGTGCTCTCACGGGAGGCGCGGTGGTGGCCGCCGTCCTTGCCCTTGCCCTTCAGGACACCCTCGGCAATCTCTTTGCCGGGATCGCGCTTCACATGGAGGAGACCTACGAGATCGGCGATGTCGTTCACAGCGGAGACCATATGGGTGTCGTCGAAGGCGTGAGCTGGCGCGCCACGCGGCTTCGCGGTTTCAACAATCAGCTGGTGGTCGTTCCCAACTCGGTCATCGCGCGCGAACGGCTCGAGATCTTCCCGCGCCACAATCTCAACGCGCGGATCATCTCGGTCGGCATCGATTACAACGCCGCGCCGGCGACGGTCATCGGCATTCTCACCCAGGTCGCCACACACGTCGACGGCGTGGCGCGCGAGCGTCCATGTCTGGCGCGCGTCTCGTCGTTCGGCGATTCGGCGGTGATCTACGAGATCAAATATTTCACGCGCGACTACTCGGGGCGGGACCGCATCGATGCCGACATCCGAAAAGCGGTCTGGTACGCACTCCGCCGTAACGGCATCTCGATTCCGTTTCCGATCCGCTCGTTTCAGCCTTACTCGCCGCCGACCGGCGAGCATCAGGTCACTCCGGAAGAGATTTTCCGGCGCTTGCGGGCGGTGGATGTGCTCGAGCCGATTTCCGATCAGGGACTTCAGACGATTTCGGCGGCCGTCCAAATGCACTTTTACTCGAAGGGCGAGGCGATCCTCCGGCACGGAACGGCAGGCGATTCGATGTTCGTGGTCCACGTGGGATCGGTCGGCGTCCGCGTGCCTGACGATTCGCTCACCGGCTGGCATCAAGTGGCGGAGCTCGGGCCGGGGACTGTTTTCGGCGAGATGGCGCTGCTCACCGGCGAGATGCGCACCGCCGACGTCGTCGCGATGACCGACGTCGTCGCGCTCGAGCTCGGAAAAGAGTCGCTGCATCCGATCATGGCGGTGCATCCCGATCTGGCGGGCGCCATCTCGCACCAGATCATGTTGCGGCGCGAGCATCTGGAGTCGTTGCGTGCCGCCGATCGCGAGCAGGAAGAGCTGACCCTGATGTCGCGGATCCGATCGTATTTTGGCTTATGAAGCGCCTTCTGATCGTGGAAGACAAGGAATCCCTCGGGCTCATGCTCAAGGAGACGATCGAGTCCGAAGGGCTCGAAGCCGAGATCTCCGGAAATGGGTCCGACGCGACGCGGCGCATCGCCGAGGGCCGGCGATATCTCGCGGTTCTCACGGACCTGCGTTTGCCGGGCGCCGACGGCATCGCCGTCCTCAAACAGGTCAAGGAAAGCGATCCCGAGTGTCCGGTCATCGTGATGACCGCATTCGGAACGATCGAGAATGCAGTGCAGGCGATGAAGCTCGGCGCATACGACTTCATTCAAAAGCCAGTCGACGTCGATCATCTCCTCCTGCTGTTACGCCGCTGCCGCGAACATCGCGAACTGCGCTACGAGAATCTCCTGCTCAAGGAAGAATTTCAGCGGACGCATGGACTGCCGGCGATTGTCGGCGAGTCGCCGCGCATCGTCGAGGTCTCGCGCGCGATTCAAAAAGTCGCGCCGACGGATTCGACGGTCCTGCTGCAGGGAGAATCGGGAACTGGCAAAGAACTCTTTGCGCGCGCGATCCATCAACTTTCGCCGCGGCGCGACCGGCCTTTCGTTCCGATCAACTGCGCCGCCATTCCCGACACGCTCATCGAAAACGAGCTGTTCGGGCACGAACGCGGATCATTCACCGGCGCCACCGGCAGGCAGCTCGGAAAATTCGAGCTGGCCGACACCGGCACCATCTTCCTCGACGAAATCGGCGACCTCGGTCCCTCCGTGCAGTCGAAGGTGCTTCGCGTTCTGCAGGAACGCCGTTTCGATCGCATCGGCGGTGCCATGACGATCGACGTCGACGTGCGCGTCATCTGCGCGACCAATCGCAATCTGGCCGAAGATGTGAAGTCCGGGCGATTTCGAGAGGATCTCTTCTTCCGCATCAATGTCTTTCCGGTGACGATTCCGCCGCTTCGCGCGCGACGGGAAGACATCGACCCGCTGGCCGACTTTTTTCTGCAGCGCCTCGCCCGCGACCTCAAGAAGCCGGGCCTGTCGATCAGCGACGAGGCGCGCGTGCGGCTTCGCGAGTATCCATGGCCGGGAAATATTCGCGAGCTCGAGAACTGCATCGAACGCGCCGCGATTCTCTGCAACGACAGCCGCATCGAGGCGAGCGATCTGCATCTCACGCCGTCATCCGAGAATCGCATCGGAGATGTCATCGATCTCTCCGGCACGCTCGCCGAAGCAGCGGAGCGCGCAACGCGGAGCGTCGAGAAGGCGAAAATCGCCGACGCTCTGCAGCGCACGGAATCTCGCAATGACGCCGCCGATCTTCTCGGCATCTCACCGCGCACGCTGGCCGCAAAGATGAAAGAGTACGGCTTCGAATAGTGCCGCGTGCCGAATGAGAGTACGCGGCACGCGGCACGCAGCACGCGGCACCATGGACATTCCAACTTCGAAGGATGTCATCAAGTTTCTCAACGAGCGGTTCGCGGCTCGTGGCCTGCCCTATCGCCTCGAGCATCTGGCCGTGCTCCCTTACGTCAACCCGATGTGGCTCGCGAACTGGGACGCGCCGCAGCTCGCCGACGCGCCCGAGCGCGACGTCATCGAGGAGGAGCTTCGCGAAGCGCGCTGGCGGTTTCCGCAGATCCTCGATGAGTACTGATCATTGCCACGTCACGAGAACGTCGGGCAGCATCGTGCGCTGTCCGGCGCCGTCGATGATCTCGACCTGCACGTCGGTCTCTTCGGGGACCCTGCGCGGACGTCGCGGAATCGTGGTCGCAAATGCCGGCAGCGGCGTCTGCGGATACCATGGATAAAGCTGCGTGACGTCGTCGCGCTTGAACAAACCGGCCGCGATACGAATCCGCCCGTTGTCGACGCGAACGATCACGCTTCGAATTCCGCGCGGCGAAAGCGCCCAACCGGAGACGGTCATCGGTCCCGTGATCTCACTACGCATCTTCGGCTGATAGAGCTGGCCGAACGTCGAGTTGTTGTACGTCGTTTTGCCGTCTAACAAACGCGCGAATTGAGGATCGTCCGCCGGTACGCGATATCGCTGCCACTGGTTCTCGACGCGCGGCAGCGCGAACAGCCAGTCGCCGCTGATGCCGCCGTCGAAGCGCCGAAGAAAAACGAGGTGACCCTCTTCGATTCCGCGGCGAACCCAGGCGAGAGCGTGCGGCCACTGCCAGCCGAACCATTCCGGCCGCACCAGGATGAATCGACAGCCGTTTCGCTCGAGCAGCGTGAAGGTCGCGTCGGTGAGCGGCTGCTCGCGAAGAACGTAGTGCAGCGGCGGCTCGAATCCCGAGATGCCGTCGAACATCGGGACGTGATGCGCCGTGGCGCGCAGGAGGTAGAGATACAGAACGTTGATGCGGTTGACCGGCAATTCGAGAAGCGGACCGGCATGCGTCTGCGCAAGCCAGCGATCGACTGGCGACGGATCGACGACTGCGTGCTCCCAGCGAAGTCGCGGCCAGACTTCGATGAGCGCGATCGCGAACAAAATCGGCATCACCCACCGACGCCTGCCTAACGTCGCCGCGCCCGCCGCCGCCCACCCCGCCAGGCCGGTATACGCGACGACTGCCCAGCGCGCGGGCACGCGAATCGCGCGGAAACCCGGCGCGAATTGAAACAGAAAGCTGTGAAAGAACACATGCATGCCGAGGGCGCCGACGACGCCGATGACGATCCAGAGAGCGGCCGCCCACAATTCGAACGAGAATCGCGAATTCGCGATCGCAGTTCGCAGGTTGCCGTCGCTGATCGCGGCCGGGAAACGTATCGCGAAGCGCGCCACGACGCACACCACCAGCAGCGTCGCAGGAAAATAAGAGCGGCCGAGCGGCCGAAATCGAGCAGCACACGGTTGTGCCAGACGATGTGGATCTCGCGCGTGACCGCGCCGAAAAACGTGAGGAGCGCGAGCAGGACGATGATTGCGTCCAGCCAGCGTGGAGCCCCGGCTTCCGGCGGGATGGTCGCGACCGGCTGAAGCCGGTGCTCCATGAGCAGTGCCGAGGCCGCCAGAAACAGCATCAGCGCGCCCGGAAAGAGCTGTCGTTCGCCATGCTGGTCTTCAGTGCTCGGTATTCGGCCGTAAAGCGCGTTCTCGCGGGGCGAGATCAACCAGTCATTCCACGTCGCCGATGCTCCGTTCGATTCGTCGGCGCCGCGTTTCATTCCGTACTTTTCAGCGACCACTTTGTAAGGCACCAGAAACGGCAGGAGCATCAGCATCGCAATTCCGAACGCCGTGATCAGTCGCGCCCAGAACCGCTTCTCGTGTCTTTCGGCAATCGCAATGAGCGCGATCGTCAGCACGACCGCCACCGATCCGAACAGGAAGTAGTAGACGTTTGTCAGGCCGTTCATCGCGAACGCCGCCCCGAAGAGAAACGCGTTGCGGATCGTCGGTGAGCGGCGATAGATGAGAAGCGCGGCCAGAAGCAGCGGCAGCCACGCGCCGGAAATCACCTGCACGTGCGGAAGTTGTCCGAATCGGTAGGGTACGAAGCCGTACAACACTCCTGCCAGGGCCGACGGCAGAAAACGATTCGTGACCACGCGCGCAAGTACGCTCGCTCCGTACGCCGAAAGCGCGAATCCGAGAAGTATCGCGATGTTGTGGATGGTGATGGCGCCCAGGCCTGTCAGCCAGAAGGGGAGGATGAGGAGGGCGACACCCACGAGGTGTTCGCTGTACGCCAGCGGATATTTCGCGGGATAGAAAATCGGCGCGTCGAAGAGATGCAGCGGCTGATGCGTCAGCGCGTAGCAATCCCAATCGAGGATCCACGCATTGAGCAGCGGATCGCCGAGATCGGAGACTGCTGTCGGCAGGTTCGCGGCCAGCGGCCATGTCAGGACGGTGGCGGCGATGAGAAAGAACGCGAAAAGTGCGAGCTCGCGAAGTGTTTTTACAGCCACTTCGCGAGCCAGTCGGCGACCTCTTTATAGAAAATGCGGCTGTTTTCCGGATTGAGGATCCAATGGTTCTCGTCCGGCCATACCAGCAACCGGCTCGGCACGCGCTGGCGCTGCAGAGCCGCCCACATCTCGAGCGTGTTGTTCATCGGCACGCGGAAATCGTGCTCGCCGACCGACAGCAAAATCGGCGTCTTGAAATTCCTGGCGTACGTCGTCGGGCTCTGTTCGCGCCAGATCGCCGCGCCTTCCCAATACGGACTGCCGAGGGCCAGCTCGCGTCCGTAGATGACATCGCTGGTTCCCCACTGCGTCTGCAAGCTGGAGAGGCCGGCGTGACTGATAAGGCATTTGTATCGCGTGGTCGTCGCTTCGAGCCAGTTCGTCAGGTGTCCGCCATAGCTCGCGCCGCCGGCGGCCATGCGATTGCCATCGATGAACGCAAAGCGCTTGACGGCTTCGTCAGCCGCTTCGTTGATCTCGTCGCCCGGGCCTTTGAGGACGTCGCCCTGAATATCGCGCGCGAATTTTTCTCCGAATCCGGTCGAGCCGGTGTAATTCGTCAATAGGAGCACGTAGCCCGGTTTCGCGAGCAGGTGATAGTTCCAGCGCAGCGTGATGTCATCGCGCCACATGTTCGCCGCGCCGCCGTGAATGAGCACGAACAGCGGATACTTCTTCGACTCATCGAATGCCGGCGGCAGCACGATCAAGTTGTGAATCTGCTTGCCGCGCTTGCTCGTGAACCAGAAGTGGCGCGGCGGGAGCCAGTCGATGTTGTGGGCCGCCTCCACGTTGAACGACGTCAGGTTGCGATGTGACTTTGTCGCCGGATCGATGCGTACGACCTCGGCCGGGTCGATCGAGCTGCCCCACGTCGCGATCATCACCGGCGCATTCTCAGCGGCCACCAGACGTGTATAGACGCCACGCTGCGGCTCGATCGCGAGCTTTGTCTCGCCGCCGTTGGCCGGCACCACGTAGATTTTTTCCAGCCCGGCGTCCTCGGCCGTGAAATATATCATCTTATTATCTGATGTTATTGTGTACGACCCGACGGAGCGGTCGAACGGCGCGTCATCCACGACCTTGCGATTCGACATCGACGGCCAATCGAACCGGACGATGCGCTCGAGGTTGTAGACCTTGCCGTTGTTTTCACTGAACACCGCGAAGAGTGTCTTGCCGTCCGGGCTGAGCTTCGGCCGCGAATACTCTCGCGTGTGCTCACGCGGTAGAGGTCGCGCGGAAACTCGGCGTAGGCGGCGGTGTTGCGCTTCGTCGTGGCCGCGAAAACGATCGACTCGCCGTCCGGCGACCAGGCCGAGTCGATGTCTTCGCGCGAGCCTTCCGCAGTGCGGCCCGCGAATCCCGGCTCCTTCACCAGGCTCGTTCCTGCCAGCACGTCGCGCGATTTCGCGCCCGAGTCGAGATCCTGGACGATCAGGTGCGGCTGCTTGTCGTCGAGCCAGCGGTCCCAATTCTTGATCGGGAAGCTGTCGAAGGCGCGGACGTTGTACTTTCGATCCTTGCGTTCCTTCGCGATTTTCTTGTTCGCTTCGTCGTCAGCCGCGCCTGGATAAACGGAGCTGACGAACAGAATCGCCCTTCCATCCGGACGAAAGAGCGGCGAGCGCGCGCCGGTCGAGATCGACGTCATGCGCTGCGCTTCGCCGCCGTTGAGATCGAGGACGTAAACCTGATTGACATCATCGCCTTCGCGTTTGGTCGAGAACGCGATGCGGTGGCTGTCGGGCGCCCAGGTGACGTCGCTCTCGCTCGCCTTCGACGACGTGATGCGATGCGGCTTCGCGCTGCCATCCGACGGCACGATCCAGAGATCGGAGACGACATCTTTTTCATCGTAGGCCGGTTCGGTGAGCGAGAAGACGACCCACTTGCCATCGGGACTCGGCACCGGCGTGCCGACGCGCTTCATGCTCCACAGTGCTTCGTGGGTGATGGGCTGCCTGGTCTGCGCCAACGCCGCCGTTGCGAACAGCACAGCGATGACGGCGCCGATACGAAATCGATTCATGTTCCGGCTCCTGAGTCGACGTATTCTTCGCGGATGAACACTAGCAGAAAAACGGCTGTCATCACCGGCGCGTCGAGCGGCATCGGCATGGATCTCAGCCGGCTGCTCGCGCGCGACGGCTACGAGCTTTTCCTCGTCGCGCGATCGGAGACAAAACTGCGCGAGCTCGCCGGCGAGCTCGGAAACGCGAGGGTAATCGTCGCCGATCTCGTCTCGCCCGATGCGCCGCAGCGGATCTTCGACGCCTCGGGACCGGTGGATGTGCTCATCAACAACGCCGGCTTCGGCTTGTCGGGCCCGTTCGTCGAGACGGATCTGCAAAAAGAGCTGGAGATGATTCAGGTCAACATCGCCGCCCTGACGGCGCTCACGAAGCTTTATCTTCCGCCGATGCTCGCGCGCAAGAGCGGTCACGTCATGAACCTGGCATCGACGGCTGCATTTCAACCGGGACCGTTGATGGCGGTCTACTACGCGACCAAGGCCTACGTTCTGTCATTCTCCGAAGCCCTGGCCGACGAACTGCGCGATACCGGCGTGACGGTCACCGCGCTTTGTCCCGGGCCGACGGCCACCGGTTTTGCCGCCGAAGCGGGAATGGAGGAGTCGCGCCTGTTCAATCTTTCGAAGCCGATGCCGTCCGAGAGAGTCGCGCGCTACGGCATCCGTGCGATGGAACATGGAAAGCGAGTTGCTATACCAGGCATTGCGAACAAGCTGCTCACGCAGTCGATCCGCGTCTCACCGCGGCGCCTCGTGACGACGATTGTCCGCAAACTGCAGGAGTCGCGATGATCAGAAAGTTGAAGTCAGGAGAGTTCCGGCTTTACTCACGGAAAAAAGACCCCAAAACCGGCAAGCGCCGCAACCTCGGCACCTTTAAGTCGCTGGCCGCGGCGCAGAAACACGAGCGCGCGGTGCAGTTCTTCAAGAGGCACTGACCGTCATCCTGAGCGAAGCGAAGGATCTCGTCAGCGAGGTGCTCGCCGTCTGCGCGGCTCAGCATGACGTTACCGCGATGCGATTTTCTTCGCCGGCGCGAGCTTCAAATCGTTCAGCTCGGGGCCGCTGAGGATCTCGCCGCGCAAGAGCTGCACTGAGCCCGCCGCGTTGATCGCGCGAAGCACGTCGCCGCCCGGCCCGACCTGTGCGAACACCGTGCAGCGTGTGTCGAGCTCCGGCGAGCTGCGGGTCACGATCACGAATGACACGGACTCGGCCGTCGCGCATAACGATAGCGATCCCGAGATATGAAGGCCCTTCTCCTCGACGACTGAACCGTGCATCAGCTGGCGGAACTCTTCGTTGAGCGGAGCAGTGAACGTGATCGTCGATTCCGTGACTTTGGCTTCCGAGCCGAGGAACGCACCTGCCGTGACGAGCCGCGCGAATGCCAGCACGGTCGCAGGCACCTGCTTGTTCATCAGCATCGCCCCGAAGTCTCCCTCGGAAGTCCGCAGGATGACTGCCGTACCGTCGGTGATGATCGTGCCGCGCGAGAGGAGCTCGGCAGTGGTCGGCACGGCGAACTCCGGGTCGTCGAGTGCGA
This sequence comes from Acidobacteriota bacterium, assembly GCA_003222375.1. Lineage (GTDB taxonomy): Bacteria > Acidobacteriota > Thermoanaerobaculia > Gp7-AA8 > Gp7-AA8 > Gp7-AA10. Next base: position 3,322 of record QHVX01000040.1, on the reverse strand, counting down.
GAAACATCGACGCCATCGAATCCGCGTTCTGCTTTGTCGGATTGTTGTAGACGCTGATCATCTCGTACTTGTGGTCCTTGTACATCGGCACGCCATCGATGCTGATGAAGGCGTCGACGCGATCGAGTCCGACGCGGTTCTTCGGATTGACGGTGTTCGCCTTGAACACGTCTTTTCCGGTCGTCGAATCGTGCAGCGTCAGCGATTCTGCGAACGGATGGAGATGCACGGCCGCGTAGTGCAGTTTCGAGTCGTAGGGAAGATTCATGAACCACGTCGCGTCGCTCGAGTTGACCTGCTTGCCCGGCGGCACAACCCAGTGACCGGTCATGTGCTTGCCGTGCGGATCGACATAGTCGGAGGCCATGCCGGCCGCATTAGGCGCGCGCATCCCGACGATGCAGCTCGTACCGGTGTGCTCCGCCGGATCCATCGACATCGCCGCTGTGATCGCGAGCGGGTTGTCGCCCATCTGCACCATTCCGGTGACCGGCAGGTTGAAGAGCGGAATCGGCCGCTTCGTGCGCGATGCCGCACATTCAGATTCTTCGGATGCTCGATGTTGTGATTGAGGACTTGCGTCATGACGTAGAGCGGCTCGTTCGACGCGATCGGGAAAGCGAATCCTTCCGGCAGGCGCGCCGCAAATCCGCCACCCGGCACGCGCATGCCTTGCGAGATCGTCATGAGCCGCGCGGCCGGCAAGCGCTTGAGGTTGAAGAGCGCCTTGTGCTTCACCGGGTCGATGTCGATGTTCATGTGGCACATCAACTCCGGCGACATCAGCGTCTTGCCATCTTCGCCGACCACTTCGGTCTTGATCGCCGTCAGCCACACGAGCTCGGGCTTCGACTTGTCTTCGAGATAGATCGTCTGCGCGCCGGCGGGCCCTTCCATCGATTTGTACTTCTTGACGATCTTGTAGACGTCGGAAAGGACCTGCCGCTCGACAGCGAGCAGAGGCGTAGCGATCACGATCGAAAGAAGAAGGACGATTTTCTTCACGATGTTAAGAATAACATTAGCGTTCCGACGGACCGTGTGACGTTTCGAGCGACGATACGAACGCAGTAACGCCGGCCGGGGCTTCGTGAATTGCACGCAGGACGTTTTTTCCGTCGCCCAGTGTCGCGAATCCGATGCAGCGGCTATCGGCTGTGGCGCGCGGCCCCAGAATCACGCGCAGCGTCACGTCGTTCGCGGTGCCGGTCGGCCCGCAGTACGCGATGGTCTCCGGTTCCAGGGGCAGGCCGCGCTCGGCAGGGAACGGCTCGAGCAGCTTTCGTACGGATTCGGTCGCGGGAACTGTCAGCCGCACTTCTGATTTCGAATTCACGGTCTGTGCTCGGTTGAATACGCCTGCGAGAGCGAGGCGCGCCACCTGGATGGCAGTGTTCGGCGCGATGTCGCGCGCCAGGATCGCTGTGAAGTCACCGGCCGTCGTATGCACCGTGACGGAATCGCTATCGATGATCGCCGCGCTGCGCCGCGCGAGCTCGCGCGAGCTTGGCTTCATGAATTCGGGATCGTCGAGCCCCAGAAAGACAGATGCCATCGAATCCGCATTGTTTCCGCTCGTGTTGTTATACACGCTCTCCAATTCGTACTTGTGGTCGGCGTACAGCGGCATCCCTTCGAGACTTGTAAACGTCTCTACGTGCGCCAGCCCGACTCCTTTGGTCGGATTCGTCGCGCGCGATTGCAGAACGACCTTGCCGGTCGTGATGTCGCGGACGGAAAGCGATTCTGCGAACGGATGCAAATGCACTGCTGCGTAGTGCAGCTTCGTATCGAATGGCAGATTTAGAAACCACGTGATGTCGCTGGCGTTGACCTGACGTCCGGGCGGAACGATCCAGTGCCCGGTCATCTTGCGGCCGGACGGATCGGTGTAGTCGGCCGATGTTGCAGCCGCCTGCGGCGCGCGCTGGCCGATCAGGCAACTGGCGTTGCCATGGTCGTGTGCCGGCGCTCCACCCATCATCGTGGTGAGCGCGAGCGCGTCATTGAGCTGCACCATTCCCGACGCGCCGAGGTTGAAAAGCGGCTTCATCGATCGGGAAAGATCCGCATCGCGAACGTATTCGAACGTCACGCGATGGCGAACTTTGAGGTTGTTCGGGTGCTCGATGTTGTGGTTGAGCACTTGTGTGAACAGCAAAATCGGCTCATTGGATGCGATCGGGAATCCGTAACCGACCGGAAGTTTCGCCGCCAGCATTCCCTGCGACAGCGTCATCAGACGCGATGCCGTCGGGCGGGGAAGATTGAAGATCGCCTGATGAAGGTTGGTATCGAGGTCGACGTTGAGGTGGCACATCAGCTCCGGCAACTGCGGCGTCGTTCCATCTTCCGCGACCATCTCGGTGCGGATGCCGGTAATCCACAGCAACTCCGGCGTGACGCTGCTGCCCAGCACGATCTTCTGGACGCTCGACGGACCTTCCATCGATTTGTATTTGCGATCGATTGTGTAGACCTTGGAAAGGATCTGCCGTTCGGCTGCAAATGTGGTGGACGAAGCGAGGAGGATGAGGCAGATCGCGCGTCGAATCACGCTCTGAAGAATAGCACCTGCACGAGTGTCGCACCGAGTGTGTCAACCAGGACATCCTGTGGCGCCGCCGTGCGCGACGGAACGAACGCCTGATGCCACTCGTCGAGTGATGCCACGGCCGCCGCAATCACGATGGCGGCGACGGCCCAGCGGACCTCCCAGCTCGGTCGTTCTGCGCGAATGGCCCGAAAAACGAGGCCGCCGAGGATCCCGTATTCGGTGAGATGGGCGGCCTTTCGGAGCAAGAAATTGAGCACGGCCAAGGTCTCGGGCGAAACCGGGTGAATAGCGTTAATCAACTTTGCCAGCAAAGGGGCGGTATTTCCTGAGGAGAAGGAGGCACTGGATGCCGCGAAGATCACGGCTGTCCACAGAAGCGGTGGCAGCCACAAACGCAGGGTCGTTCGCGATGGCATCGGCGCGCGAGTCCGAATAACCGTGAGCAAATTTATAATCGCTCGTTTCTGTCAATGACTGCCGGAGTTCAGGAAGCCAAGGCGCGGGTTCGATTCACGGTCTATCAACCGGGCATCGCGCCGCAGCAAGTTGCTCTTCACGGTGACACGATCACTCTGGGGCGGGCTTCCGACTGCACGATCCCGATCAAAGACCGCTTCCTCTCGCGCCGGCACGCCGAGATCATTTTCGATCGCGGGACGTGGTACGTGCGCGACTGCGGCAGCGTCAATGGAACGCTCGTCAATGGTGTCAAGGTCGTCGACCCCGTCCCCCTCCGCGCAGGCGATCGCATCGCCCTCGGCGACA
>QHVX01000438.1:3268-3781 GCA_003222375.1 Acidobacteriota bacterium | reverse complement strand
CCGTTCTGCAGCTTGAAGAGCCTCAGATTCATTGGCCCATTCGTAGATCCGGTCCACGTCAGATAGCCGTCGCCGTATCGAATGTTGACGGTCCCGCCAACCTTGCCGGTCGGATAGTCTGCGCGCGTGTAGCTATTCCCCGACGGCGTGAATGACGACAGAATCAGTCCGCTCGACGACTCATTGGTTGCCCAAAACGTCGAACCGTCGGAGGTGACGGCCTTCATCGTCGAGCCTCCGGCACCGGTGAACGTCGCGATTGGTTGTCCACCAACGACATACGAATCGCTCGTGAAGATCTGGAGCCTGCCGTCGGGCGTGGTGATCGCGACGCGGTCAGCGTTCGTCGTTTTCGCGAACGCATACCAGCCGTTTTGAATCGACGATCGGTGGATCGGATTCGAGCGGTCGGTGGCATCGAAAACATTGACAGCGTATCCACCGCCATTGACGAGGGCATAGTAGCGACCGTCGCTGGTCTTCACCGCGGCGATCCGGAGAGGAAACACCTCA
>QHVX01000438.1:0-3245 GCA_003222375.1 Acidobacteriota bacterium | reverse complement strand
TTCCTGATACGAGGAGACCATCAAGTTGCCGTCATTGCGGCCGTCGTCTTTGGCGATTCCCCATCCGTAAAACGAGTACGCCATGTAGATGTAGCCCTGGTCGTCGTAGTCGATTCCGAAGAGCCGTTCCTGGCCGTCGGTGATCTGAATGGCCCATCCGTTCGGCTCATTTTCGGCGTAGAAGAACGCGTCCTGTTTCAAAACTCTGTCGGCGACACCCGGATGGGCTGGATAATTTCCGCCTACGGGGACCTGGGCCGCGGGCATGAGGGCCTCGTTCCCAGACAAACGGCTAAAGAACTTATTGATGTCGTACGCAAAGACCGCGCTACCGATGACCATGAAGATGCGGTTTTGCGCAGGCGCGACCGCGATGTGAAAAGCGCGCGTGGTACGAAACGGCTGTTGATAGTCCTGCGTCGCCTGAGAATCGAGAAACCGGCCCACGAAGCTGCTGATCGTCGATGGGTACCCGGGCGTCAACTTGTTGGTGCGTGGCGCCAGGCAGCCCGTGCAGGTCGTATCAGCGCCGGCCGCTGGCTTTGGCCAATACTGCGCCACGCCGGGAAGCGCGAGCGCGGACATCAAAATCAGGAACACGAAACTCTTTCGGATCACCCTCACTGTCTCGTCCCTCTCCGATCGTGTACTCCGGTCTCAACCATACCGGCGTCACTTAGATTTGAAAAATAATGATAGCCAAGGCCCGATTCTGACTCAATTATTTTAACACTCCAAAGATTCCGTTTATCAAAAAAAAGCGGGCCGGAATGCTCCGGCCCGCTGATTGTCAGCGATCGTTGAATCGTGACTATTACGGAGGTGTGGTGTTGGATCCGACTGGCAGCGGCGGCTGGTGACACTGCGCCGCGGTCAGCGGTAGCGGACAAACGAAGACACCGCCAGCAGGACCAATCGTTACTGTGCCTCCACCGGCGATGCCGGTAGAGCAACCATTGCCGAGCCATGCGGCGTCGAAGTCCACCGAGAAACGACCCTCAGCGAACATCTGCACGATGACCCAGTTCTGGCTCGGACGCGCAAGGCCGCCAACGGCGATTGCGACGTTGTCGCGCGAGTACACCGCGACGGTCGAGCCAAATATGGCGCCGTTGTGGAGATTGAGGAACGTCCAACCAGCGACGTCTCCAGCCGCGCTCGGCTGGATCGGGAAGACCGTGCCAGACAGCGGATTCGATGACGCTTCAGGCAGACCCGAGCCGGGAGGTGCCGGCGAAATGGGTATCACGCCCGAAATTGTGCTCGAGTTTTCATGCTCGTCGAATCGAACGATTTCAGTGACTGTCATGCTCGAGTTGTTGATTGCGCCGGTAACACCGGTCGAGCATGCGCCGACTGTGTAGCCTTCACGCCAAATCTTGTAGTTGGTGTTGAAGGCGCCGGTTCCGCCCTGGATGTAGCGAGCTGCGAAGGTCGCTGGCAGCGGTTGACGTCTGTCAATCCGTCGGTCAGCGGCACGCAGATTCGACGCCGGTGCGGTCAAACCTCCCGGAGGACCACCTTCCGGAATCGCTCGGATATGGACCAGCGGGTTGCCACCGGCGAAGTTGCCGGTCGCCGGGTTCGGATTGATGTCCTGGTAATCGCCGACCAGAACGTTGTCATACAGAATGTTCGTCGTGAAGTACGTGAACGTGTTGGGCAGCGAAGTGTTGCAGTTCGCGTTGACGTCGATCGTCACGTAGCCGACGGCATTCGGGTGAGTGCCACCGACGCGCGCGGTGCAGGGAATTCCCGCGCCGCTACCGAGACCGGTCGTGAAGATACTCTGCAGATCTGCGAGCAGCGCTGGAGGAATGCCGCCAGGCAGCGTGGCGCACTGGCTGAGGTCCAGGAACAAGTTCGCAGTGTTCGACACTGGAGTTGCGTTAGGCGCGCCCGAGCCGATGGTGGTATTGCTCGAGGTTCCCGATGGAGGAGCAATTCCGCGGCCGCCGGTCGCGAAGATGTCGAACAAAGATGTTGAAGTCGAGAGCCGGGAACGACCAGTCTGTCCACACCGTGACGTGCGCGATCTGCGGGAACGCGCTGACGTTGGTGATCGTGAACAGAGTGTTCCTAGCTGTAGTTGACGGCGACTTGAAGTCGACCTCGAAGTACGGCAGCAGCAACGTCGCGGCCGGTGCGGTACCGATGTCGCACGAGTCGTCGTTGTTCGTCGTCGTCGGGCCGGCTGCGCCGAAAACTGGTCCACCGACGCCAAACGAGAAGGTGGCGTTCGGGTTCGGCGTCAAGTGCCGATTCACCGCGAACGCTGACCCTGCCATCAGGACGGCGGCCAGCATAGCCAGAACCGTGAGTTTTCTCATTTCTTTCTCCTACACATCAATTGTTTGATTGGCTGAATAAGAAGAGTCGCGTCACCCTCTCTCGACGATACAATCACCTCCCGCGCCGTTCGTTCCTAAATCTGTCTAATCAGTTGCGGTAACACTATTGCCAAAAAAACGAGAAGTCAATAGCTGGAACGCAATTTTATGGCGTTACACCATAGGTTGTCCAGGGCTAAAACGGGCGCATTATACCGAACGGTGTTTTCGATACAAGCACTATTTGAGCGAGTTCCTCGCACGCGCCGACGACAGGCAATTGCGATGCCCGATGAGGGCCGCTACTTGTTTGCTTCGGTCGTGAAGGCCCGTGCGCCTCGGTTGAGAAACACCTGAATCGACCCGTTCTGCGCCGACAGCAACGTCGCCCCTGACGATTCGTACATCACGATCACATCGGGCTTTCCGTCGCCATTGACATCGGCAATCGTGACGTCGTAATTCGTGTTCGGCGGCAGCCTCAGTCCCTCGACATTCGCGCGCGTGAACCCTCCTTTACCGTCGCCGAGAAGGATCACCGCTTCGCGTGGATCGAACCGGGTGAAGATGATATCGAGGTTGCCGTCGCCGTCGAAGTCGCCCGTCGCCAGCGCAGCGAGCGGCCGCGCGCCCGGCCACCGCATGATCGGCGTCCGTTTCGCTTTTTTTCCTTGTAAGGTCACACGATCGATCCCGACGACGCTCTTCGTCGGAGGATCCGGGACAATGTTGGTCGGGACATCGGACGGCCATACGCGGATGTATGACACGATTGCGTCGTCCCATTTCCTGGAACTGAATCTCCCCGCTGTGTTGGCGTAATACGTCGAAAGATACGGAACGAGATACGGATCGGAAATCGCCTTCCATTTTTTCGACGACTGATCGACATAGATCGTCTGATTGCTGTTCATG
>QHVX01000441.1 GCA_003222375.1 Acidobacteriota bacterium | reverse complement strand
GGCAAAGAGGAGCGACATGTCGGCGGGTTGAATTGGAAAAACGCCGGTCGGATCGCGATAGTAACCGGCCGGCACCGGCGCGCGGCAATAGCTCGTTGCTGTCAGGCCGAGGGGCAAAAAGAAATTCTGATTGAGGAATTCGGGATACGGAATGCCGCTCATCCGCTCGATGATCATGCCAAGAAGGTAGTAATTCGAGTTGCTGTACGACCAGTGCGACCCGGGCGCGAAGAGCAGATTACGGCTGCCGATCAGCGACAACATCTCGCTCTCGCTCTTCGACTCCCACGCCGTTGTCAGAAGGTTGTTGTATTCAAAAATGCCCGATGTATGCGTCAGCAGGTGTTCGATCGTGATGGGATCGAATTGCGTGGCGAGTTCGGGAATGTACGTGCGAAGTCGATCGTTCGTCTGAAGCTTTCCCTGTTCGACGAGTTTCATGATGGCGGCAGCGGTGAATTGTTTGGTGATCGAGCCGATCTGATAAACGGAATCGTGATGCACCGGCTCGCGCGTCTCGACGTTCATCAGCCCGTATCCGCGCGTGAGCAGAAGCGTGTCGCCCCGCATCACGGCAATGCTCAACCCCGGAACGCCGCTCGCGAGCGCATTGCGCGCGATTGCGTCGATCGCCGGATACGAAACCGGATCGACGGAGCGACGGCGCGTCGCGCTGATCGCCAGAACAGCGAGGAGGACAGCGAATAGCCGCCGATTCAAGTCAGTCTTCGAGCTTGTTCAGGAACTTCCGTTCGTCCTGTTCGCGCGCTTGCGTGTCGCCGCTCAGTTCTCCGCGGCGTGCGGCGGTGCGGCAGAACGAAGGTTCGCGATCGGTGATCACCTCGATCGAGTTCGCCTTCAGCAAATCTTTGGATGTCCACGTCCCGCGGACCTCGAGGAGATCGCCCGGCTTCAGCGAGCTGACCCAGACCCGTCCGGTCGGACCGTAGGCAGCTTTCGCGTCGACGCGGACGGAGCGCACCTCCGGCATCCGGAGTGAAAAAAATTCCGTCTTCGCTTCACGGACGCCGAAGCGGCCGACGATCGTGCGGTGGTTGCGGAAGATCGAATCGACGAGCGCGTCGCCGACGCGCATCGTAACCTCGACCTTACGTGCCAGCAGTCCGGCCGCACCGCGGTCCGCGATCACGTGAACGCGGTCGCCCGGTCGAAGATCGGCGCGATCGTAGTCATGGGCATTGAATCGAATCGGAACGGGCCGGCCGAGGGCAACGCGAACGCGCGGCCCGCCATCGGTGAGGATGATCATCCGGTCGATCGACCGGTTCATCATGCAGACCGTGCCGTCGACATTCAAAGGCCGGCCGGCGGCCATCGCTGACGTCGTGAGGAGAGCAAGGGAAACCGAAAGCGTCATGATCTTCATGGCAGATACCTTCGCGTCGGAATTCCTTCCGCTTTATTGATGCTGAGCTGCGCCAGAGTCTGCGTGAGCTTCTTCCCCTCCTCGTCCGTGAGCTGGTAGGTCTGGCAAAGAAGATCGACGTAGTACGGAGCGACGTCCGCGGAAATCGTGAAGCCGTAAGGGGGTTGTTCCGAGCGCGTGGTCTCGGTCCGGCGCCATTTGCCATCGACGAGCTCGCAACGACGAAAACGCTCGCCCTTGCCGACGACATAAGCGTACGGGCCCAGCGGCGGAATGCCCCGCGCATTCGCCTTCTGCTCTTCCAGCGCGCGAATGACGTCTGATAGAGACTCTTCTCGCCGGGCGCCTTGGCGAACGAGTACAGCGTGCATCGAACGACCTCACAGACGACCTGCACCGCGCGGTCGTTCCAATCGAAGAATAGTTCGGTGTCGCTTCCGGGCGTGAAACGCGCGTCCGAAATGACGCGCGCGCCGTTGAGCGAGAGATCGACGAGATTGACAGCAACATCCCGCAGATGGGCCGCCAGCGGCACATCGAGGCGGATGCGGTGGAAACGCCGCCGGTCTTCAGGCTTCTCGCTCTGCGGAGTGGAACTCTGTGCGGTCGACACGGATTTGGAGAGTATAAAGCTAACCGACGATGGCGACCCTCGCCCGGCGGCTCGGTCCGTTCGACGCCACGATGATCGTGATGGGCGGGATCATCGGCTCGGGCATCTTCATCAATCCGCACGTCGTCGCGCTGCAAGTGCATTCGGCGACGCTCATCGTGTATGCCTGGATCGCCGGTGGCCTGATCGCGCTGCTGGGCGCGTTCGCGTATGCCGAGCTGGCGGCGCTGCGGCCCGAAGTCGGCGGTCAATATGCGTACCTTCGGGACGCATACCATCCGTCGGTCGCCTTTCTGTACGGCTGGGTATTGTTGCTGGTCATTCAGACGGGCGGGATGGCGGCGGTAGGAGTCACGTTCGGAAAATACTTCGTCCAGTTGACCGGCACGAGCATTCCCGACCGCGTAATCGCAGCCGTCGCGCTCGCGATCCTCACGGTCATCAATTGCCTCGGAGTGCGCAGCGGCAGCAACACCCAGAGTGCGCTGATGCTGCTGAAACTCGCCGCGATCGCAGCTTTGATTGTCGTCGGGTTCATGTTCCGTGGAGGACAGCCGGCAGCGGTTGTCCAGGAGCACGACGATCTTTTTCGCTTCGCTGCCGCGATGACTCCCGTGATGTTCGCCTACGGCGGCTGGCAGACGGCAAGTTTCATCTCCGCGGAATTGAAAAGACCCGAGCGCGACCTCGCGATCGGCCTTCTCCTCGGCGTCATCGGCGTAATCGTGGTGTATGTGCTCGTGAACGTCGTCTGCGTTCGCGTTCTCGGACCGTCGGGCCTGGCGCAAAGCGAGGCGCACGGACGATCGCGCTCGGAGTCGCGATCTCCGCGCTGGGATTTCTCAGCCAGAGCATGTTGACCGCGCCGCGCGTCTATTACGCGATGGCCGCCGACGGCGTGTTCTTTAGCACCGTCGCGCGCATCCATCCGAAAACGCAAGTCCCGATCGTCGCGATCGCGCTTCAGGGGATTGTCGCGATCATCATCACCTGGACGCGAAAGTACGGACAGATCCTGAATTACGTCGTGTCGATCGACTTCATCTTCTTCGGTCTCACCGGCCTATCGCTGTTCATCTTCCGCCGACGCCTCCCGCCCGCCACCTTCCGCGCGCCCGGCCACCCGGTGACCACAGCGGCCTTCACGCTCGCGTGCTGGGCGGTTGTGATCGCAACGATCGCGCAGCATCCGACCGACAGCGTCATCGGGCTGCTGATTCTGCTGGCGGGGCTGCCGGCGTATCTTTGGTGGAGCAGCCGGCGTTGACTATTTCGTGCCGTTGCGAATCTCGGTGAAATCGATCGCGCGGACCGGCGTCGAACCCACCGTCAGCGTGTTGCTGTAGATGAGCGCAACGAGTCCGAGGTTGAAGCGGGAGGCGTCGAGTTTGGAGCGAAGCGTCGTGATGTGGAGTGCTTGCACGAAAACACCGGCCGGCGATGGATCGATGTAGGGAGTGTTGGTGATACCGGCAAGTCTTTCCATCGCGTCGACGGCCGTTCGCATTTGCGTAAGGTGGATGCCTTGTACAACAACGCCGGCGGTGAGCGGATCGTCGGCAAAGATCGTAGTGGTGGCCGCATCAACATT
>QHVX01000440.1:3844-5905 GCA_003222375.1 Acidobacteriota bacterium | reverse complement strand
ACCGGCGTATGGGGCGGCGATCTGATCGCCGTCACCACAACCGGCGGCGTCTACCGAGTCAACTCATCTGGCGTGGCGACGTGGCTGGCGCAGATCCCTGCTGACGGACAACAAGTCCATCTCGAAGGACTGATTACGATTCCGAACAATCCCGCGAAGTGGGGACCGTGGGCCGGCAAGATTTTGATCGGCGCCGAAGACCAGATTCGCTTCTGGACGCTCGACACCTCAGGCGTAAAAGCCTTCTACGATCTCGGCATTCGACCCGAGGACCTCGATTTCATCCCAGCGAACGAGAATTTCTTCGGCGTCGACTACGGCGAAAGTACGCTGATCGGCGCCAGCGCATCGGGATGGAAGAATCTGGTCGGAGACCTGCTGGTGACGCAGGAATCTCCCGGCCTGCTCTACGACGTGCGTTGGGACGCGACGCAAGGGCAGTTCATCAAGACATTGCTCACGCAGGTCCCGCAGTTTGAGCACGTCACATTCGCGCCGACCGGCATTGCGAACATCGCGCCGCCGGGGGCGACCGTGAATCTGAGCGGCACCGTCACCGATGATGGCAGGCCGCCGGGAGCCGCGATCACGACGACGTGGAGCAAGCTCAGTGGACCGGGCGATGTGTCCTTCGGGAGCCCGAACAGCGTCAATACGATCGCGACATTCTTCACGGCCGGCGATTATGTTCTGCGGCTCAGCGCCAGCGACACGCAGCTCACCGGCTTCGACGACGTGTCGATCACAGTAGATCCGAGCAACCAACCGCCGGTGGCCAACGCAGGGGCGGATCAGTCGATCCGTCTGCCGGCGACCGCTTCGCTCACGGGCAGCGCGACCGACGATCCATTCCCGCGCGGTCGAGTGCTCACATACTCATGGTCCAAATTCATCGGACCGGGGACGGTCACGTTCACCCCGCCTGACCAGCCGACAACGACAGCCTCCTTCAGCACGTCAGGCACGTACGTTCTCCGGCTGACCGTCAGCGATGGAAAACTGACCGGCAGCGACGACGTCATCATCAGCGTCAGTCCGGAAAATCTTCCGCCGGTCGTCAACGCGGGAGCGGACCAGACGATCACGCTTCCCGCTTCGGCGCAGCTTCAGGGTCAGGTCACCGATGACGGCAAACCGGTCGGCGGCCAGCTCACGTTCGCATGGACGCAGGTCAGCGGACCCGGTGTGGCGAGCTTCAGCAATCCGACATCGCTTGCAACTTCAGTCTCGTTCACGAACCCCGGCACGTACGTTTTGCGGTTGAGCGCGAACGACTCGTTGTTCGGTTCCGCGGACGATGTGACCATCACCGTCCTGCCCGGACCTTCGCTCATCCTCACGCCCGATTTTGCGGGTCCGCTGGTGACGAACACCACGCAGTCGTTCCAGGCGACGCTGACGAATGGCGGCGCAGCGGCGCCCGGCATTACGGTTCAATTCACCGTCATGGGCCCGAACGCGCGGACAGGGTCGGCGACCACCGACGCCGCGGGCAAGGCTTCGTTCAGCTACGCGGGAACCGCGAATGGAACCGACACCATCCAGGCCTCGGCGACCGTCAACGGATTCCCGGTCGTCTCCAACACGTCGACCGTCGGCTGGGTCTCGCCGGTGCAGGGTGTGTCGACGACGACGGTCTTCGGCCGATTCTTCACCGCCGATGGAACGGGCGTGTTTAATACGCCATCGACCGCGACTCCGGTGTGGAGTCAGAACTTCCCGGCGATCAGCTTCAACGCGTCGTCGACCGCGATCCCCGGATCGACTGTCGGCGGACTTACGCGACCATTCACCGACGTCACCACTGACATCAACGGCAACTTCACCGGCACGATCATCGCGCAGGGCAATGGCGAGCAGGCCGGGCGCAACAACATGAGCAACTTCAGCGCCGTGTTCACCGGCTCGATCGTCGTCGGCACGCCGGGTGCGGTCACCTTCAGCACTGTCAACGACGACGGCTTCATCCTCGGCATCGGCAACGGCGCAACGCGAATCAGCGGACCGCTGACCAACGCTCCGAGTGTGACGGCGTTCACCGGCCGTCCCGTGACGGGGGCT
>QHVX01000440.1:3291-3831 GCA_003222375.1 Acidobacteriota bacterium | reverse complement strand
ACGGACGCGGCGACGCTCTCGTGATGACGATGAGCACTGTCGTCAACAGCGTGACGAAGCCACTTCCGCCGACGGGCACTCTCACGATGACGCCTAACACGTTCCCGATCCAGAGTGTCGGAGTTCCGGTCACGGTCAACGTGAACGCATCGGACGCTTCCGGCCAGGCGTTGCCATTCCTCGCCGTGACCCTGACGGTCACCGGTCCGAACGCGCGGCAGCTCAGCGCACAGACGGACGCCACCGGCAAGGCGACCTTTACCTACACCGGCAACAACACGGGCGCCGACGCGCTTCAGCCGACGGCGTCATTCACCGGCATGACCGGCTATTCGAACGTCGTCTTCATTCAGCGCGGATCGAACAGAGCGCCGGTTGTCGATGCCGGACCGGACCAGACCGTCGTGATCACCAACGCCGCGGTTCTCATCGCAACCGTCACGGACGATGGACTTCCGCTGGGAACGCTGCCGAGCACGAGCTGGCAGCAGGTCAGCGGGCCGACGGGCGTGTTGTTGAGCGTTCAAGGTAAACCCGAGA
>QHVX01000440.1:0-3262 GCA_003222375.1 Acidobacteriota bacterium | reverse complement strand
TGACCATCACGGTCGTCGACACCGTCGCCGGGAACTCGGCGCCGGTCGTCAACGCCGGCGTCGATCAAACGATCACCGCGCCGAGCCCCGCGCTTTTGAGCGGAACGGCGACTGACGACGGCGTCCCCGCCGGCGGCGGACTCGCGATCACGTGGGTGAAGGTCAGCGGACCGGGCACAGTCACGTTTGCAGATCCGACGAAACTCTCGACGACTGCGACCTTCAGCATCGACGGAACTTACAACCTCCGCCTAACAGCGAGCGATACGCAGCTCACCACGAACGACGAGGTCAAGATCGTCGTCAATCCTGGCAATCAGGCGCCGGTCGTCAATGCCGGTGCGGACCAGACTGTCACCACCAATGCCGCAACGCTTTCCGGAACGGCGACCGATGATGGGCGGCCTAACGGAACGTTGACGATTTCGTGGTCGAAATTCTCCGGCCCCGGCACTGTCAGTTTCTCGAGTCCTGCGGCGCTCACCACTTCGGCGAGCGGACGTACGTCGTTCGATTGACGGCCAGCGATTCGCTGCTCACGAGCAGCGACGATGTGACGGTCGTCGTCAACCGTCCGCCGGTCGCGAACGCGGGGCCTGACGTGACGATCACTCTTCCGAACCTCGCTTCGCTCAACGGGAGCGTCGCCGATGACGGTGTCAGCGTTTTGACGACCACGTGGAGCAAGGTGAGCGGACCGGGCACGGTCACGTTCACCAATCCGAATGTCGCGGCCACGACGGCGTCATTCAGCATCGCCGGCGATTACACCGTGCGCCTGACGGCCAACGACACGCTCTCCACGGCGAGCGATGACGCAGTCATCCACGTCTTCGAGCCGAGCCAGCCACCGGCGGTCGCGATCACAGCTCCGCCCGACGGTTCAGACGTCACCGCGCCGGTCGACGTCAGCGGATCAGTGGACAAGGGCGCGTGGAAACTCGAATACGCGCTGCAAAACGGCGATGGATCGGCCAACAACTGGATCACGCTTGCTACAGGCACAGCGCCGACGAACGGCGTTCTGGGCCGACTCGATCCGACGATCCTGCTCAATGGAATCTATTCGCTGCGACTGAGCGCGACCGATACCTCGAATCAAACGTCATCGGCGCTTTCTTCGGTTGTCGTGTCGCGCAGCATGAAGATCGGAGCGTTCACGCTCACGTTCCACGATCTCACTACGACAGCCGCGACAAGCGCGTCGGCGATTTCGGCGTCGGCTGGAACCTCGAGCTGAAGAACATCCGCGTCCAGAAGAGCGACATCCTCGGCAAGAACTGGGAGGAAACGCTCACATCCGGATTCCTGCCGAGGTACTGCATCGAGCGTCGCAAGGCGCATGTCGTCTCCATCACCTTCCCTGACGGCAGGGTCTACAAGTTCCAGGCGAAGAGCAGCCCCGATTGTCAGCAAGTGCAATCGATTACCGCGGGTGACGTGGTATTCGAGCAGGTGCAGACGACGGCCGCTGTCGCGGGTGCGAAGTTGACCGTCCCCGATTCGTTCTTCATTGTCACGGGATCGATTCCCGGACAGATCGAGCTCGATACTCTCGATCTCGAGCCGTTCAATCCGACCGTCTTCACGCTGACGACTCGCGAAGGAAACACTTACGTCATCGATCAGAACGCGGGCCTGCAGCGCATGACCGATTCGTCAGGCAACACGCTGACGGTCAGCGCCAGCGGCATCACGCACTCCAGCGGCAAGAACGTCGCTTTTGTTCGCGATTCGTATCACCGATCCGGCGGGCAACGCGCTGGTCTACAGCTACGACACGCGCGGCGACCTCGTTACGTTCGAAGATCGCGAACACGCGATCAGCACTTACACGTACGACGGTGCGCACGGGCTTCTCGACATCCGCGATCCGAATGGCCACGCGCCCGTTCGCAACGAATACGATGCCAGCGGACGGCTGCTGCGAACCATCGATGCCGATGGCAACAGCATTAATTACACGCACAGCATTGCCGCCAACCAGGAGATCGTGACCGATCGCCTCGGCAACCCGACTGTCTACGCCTACGACGCCAACGGCAATGTCGTGCAGAAGACCGATGCCAACGGTGGAATCACTCGATATACCTTCGACGCCGCCGGCAACAAGCTGACCGAGACCGATCCTCTCGACCACACTACGACCTTGACCTACGACTCCAACGGCAATGTCACCAGCATCACCGATCCGCTCGGCAACGCGAGGAGCGCCACATTTGATCCCGGCAGCGGCCGCCGTCTGACGACCACTGACGAGCGTGGAAACGTGACGACCTTCGCTTACGACGCGAGCGGCAATCTCACGCGGCAGGAAGACGCGCTGCACAACGTCACGACCTTCGTCAATGACTCCCGCGGCTTGCGTCTGAGCGAGACCAACGCCGTCGGCTGCACCACGCAATTCGAATACGACGGCACTGGAAACCTGACAAAGCGGACCGATGGCCGAGGAAATGTGACGACGTACAGCTACGATGGCAGCGGCAATCGTCTGACTGAAACGCGGACGCGCACGACAGCCTCAGGCACCGAGACGGTGACCACGTCGTATCAGTACGATCACGAGAACCGGCTCACCAGGACGACCTATCCCGACGGCGCGTTCATGCAGGACTCCTACGACGGCCTCGGTCTGCGCTCGCAGCACACCGACGAGTTAGGCCGCAACACCACGTATCAGTACAACGCCGCCGGAGATCTCATCCGCACCACACATCCCGACGGATTGACCGACTTGATCGCGTACGACGCCGAGGGGCGGCGTACATCGACCACCGATCGCGGTGGACGCGTCACAACGATCGGATACGACAAGCTCGGACGAATTTCTTCGACCACCAAAGCCGACGGCGCGATCACGCGAAGTGTGTACGACGCGGCCGGACGTCTCATCGAGAGCACCGACGCGCGCGGCAACAAGACCACGTACGCTTACGACATCGCGGGGCGGAACACCTCGATCACCGATGCGGCCGGCGCGATGACGAAGTTCACGTTCGATGCGGCCGGGAACAAGATCTCGACCACCGATCCGAACAACAACACCACCACGTTCACCTACGACGCGCTGAATCGTCTGGTGAAGACCACCCTCGCCGACGGAACCTTCAAGAGCACGACGTACGACGGCGTTGGCCGCAAGACGTCTGAGACCGATCAGGCGGGAGCGGTCACGCACTTCGAGTACGACTGCAACGGTCAGTTAGTCAAGGTCACCGACGCGCTCAATGAAGTCACTACCTTTACCTTTGACGAAGTG
>QHVX01000039.1:1364-9452 GCA_003222375.1 Acidobacteriota bacterium | reverse complement strand
AGAGTTTCATGGACGCGTCCCAAACGATACTCCTGCGCGTGGCGGCCTTCCTGGTCGATGCCTTGACGATCGCCATCTTGTTGATTCTGCCCGCTTCTGTCATCAGCTACCTCCTGGCATGGCTCGGCGGGGCGGTCAGCGGGATCGCGATCGTTTGGGCGGTGGCGATGGCCGTGCTGGTCGTTGGAATGCTGTTTCGTGACGGCTATCACGGGCGGTCGATCGGCAAACAGATGCTCGGCTTGCGCCTCCTGACGCCACAAGGCGAGGGCTGCGGATACGGCCGGTCGGTTGTGCGAAATCTGCCGGTGATCATTCCGATCTGGAATCTGCTCGAGGTTGCGCTCGTCGTGTCGGGCCGGCCACGCACCGGCGACCGCATCGCGCGTACGACGGTCACCGAGGAGTGAGTTTGCGCGCGGTGACAGCGCGGATGAATGCATCGCGGAGCGAACGCCGAACGTCGAATGCGAATACGTTGTCTTCTGCGAAATCCTTTGCGGCTAACACGACTGACGGCGGGTCGATGAGACGATAAGCGTCGGACAGGCGATCGAACGGCACGATGACCTCCACGCGATCGTACACATAACGATCAACAATTTCGGCCCGCTTCAACGTTTCGGCCGCCGTTTCGCGATAGGCGCGCGAAAGGCCGCCCGTCCCGAGTTTCACGCCGCCGAACCAGCGAACGACGATCACCGCGACGTCGAATAGATCGCCGATGGCAGCGAGGATCGGTTTCCCGGCTGTGCCGGACGGCTCGCCGGCGTCCGACGATCGCGCGCGTTCGCCTTCGAACAATCGAAATGCCCAGCAGTGATGCGTCGCGTCGAAGTGGCGTTTCGCGATTGCGTCCAGCTCGGCAAAGAATTCTGTTTCGCTTGAAACTGGAAAAGCGATTCCGAGGAATTCGGAGCGCTCGATCTTCTGCCGGAACTCGACGCGCGCTCGAACCGTGCGGTAGTGATCGTCTATATCGCGCTCCGCTCGCGGATGGGGTGGGCCATCGCGAGCTCGACGATACGCTCGATCATGTCGCCGTGCGACATCTCTGGCGTCGCTTTTCGCGCCGCCATTGCGAATTCTGCGCGGCTGTCGAGCCATGGATTCGGATTCACTTCGATGACGTACGGCGCGCCGTCATCGCTCAGACGCATGTCGATACGCGCGTAATCGCGGATGAGCAGCGCGTTCCACGCATTGATCGCGACGTCCTGGATGCGCTTCATGACTTCTTCGTTTTGCGTCAAATCCCGTGGAACGAATTCGCGCGCCTCCTTGAAATCGTGATCCCACTTTGCCTCGGTCCCCGCGATGCGAGGCAGATCGGGCGGCAGCTTGGAGAGGTCCCACTCGATCGGCGGCAGAACCTGCGGCGGATTGCCGATCATCGAAACGTAAATCTCGCGACCTTCGATGTATTGCTCGACCAGCGCCGGATTGTGAAATTCGTTGTGGATGTACTGCACGCGCTCCATCAACTCCTCGACGCTGTGCACCACCGACTTGGCGTCGATCCCGATCGACGCGTCCATGGCGGTCGGCTTCACGATCATCGGAAACATGGTGAGGCTCGGATTTCCCTCGACACGCCCGGGCGCGATGATGACGAAGTCGGGCGACCTCACTTTGTGAAAATCGAAGAGTTTCTTGGCAAGCGATTTGTCGGTTGCCAGCGTCAGCGCCAGCGAACCCGATCCGGTAAATCTTTTTTCGAGCAGCTCGAGAACGGCTGCGATTCGCCGCTCTTCGTCGGGCGCGCCGCCCAACGACTCGCAGATATTGAAAATGAGATCGGAGTTGTCGTCTTCCAGTTGCCGCACCAATCGCTTGATGGGCGCCTCGGCCGCCAGCACCTTCACGGTGTAGCCGCGTTTGGTCAGCACTTTTTCAATTTGCGTGCTGACGAGCTCCGGAACTTTCTTGCCCTCCGCGATCTCTTCCTTGCGAACGCTCTTCTCCTGCGCGTCGTAAAGGACAGTGATCGTCGGCTTCTTTTCGGCCTGCGGCATGCCAGATTCAGCCGTGTACAATGCGCGCGCCATGTTCAAGATCGTCGAGCTGTTCGCGCGCGAAATCCTCGATTCGCGCGGCAATCCGACGGTCGAAGTCGACTGTCATCTCGACGGCGGTGCCCTCGGCCGAGGCGCCGTTCCGTCAGGCGCGTCGACCGGTTCGCGCGAGGCGCTCGAGCTACGCGACGGCGACAAAAAGCGCTACGGCGGAAAAGGTGTCCTGCAAGCCGTCAAGAACGTGAATGAGGTCATCGCGGCCGAGCTCGAAGGCATGGACGCGCGCGAGCAGGCGATGGTCGATCTGGTCATGAAGCAGGTCGACGGCACGGAGAACAAATCGCGGCTGGGCGCCAACGCGATGCTCGGCGTTTCTCTCGCCGTTGCGCGCGCAGGCGCCGAAGCCGCCAGCATGCCGCTCTTCGAATACCTCGGCGGCCCGGGCGCGCGGACGCTGCCGGTGCCGATGATGAACGTGATCAACGGCGGAGCGCACGCCGACAACAATCTCGATATTCAGGAATTCATGATCATACCGGCCGGCTTCGACACTTTTCACGATGCGCTGCGGGCGGGTGTCGATACCTTTCACGCGCTCAAGAAAACGCTGCACGACAAGAAGCTGACGACTGCCGTCGGCGATGAAGGCGGATTCGCCCCCGATTTGAAATCGAACGCCGAGGCGCTCGATCTCATCCTGACGGCAATCGACGAAGCGGGCTACAAAGCGGGCGAGCAAATCTTCCTGGGCCTCGACGCCGCCGCGTCGGAATTCTTCGCGAACGGCCAGTACGAATTCGAGGAGAAGAAGCGTTCGAGCGCCGACATGATTAACTATTACGATAATATTAGACGAAAATACCCAATAATCTCGATGGAAGACGGGATGGCCGAGGGCGATTGGGACGGGTGGGAGGCGTGGACGAAGGCGATGGGCGCGAATACGCAGATCGTCGGCGACGACGTCTTCGTCACGAATACGTCGATTTTCTCGAAAGGAATCGCGCGCGGCATCGCGAATGCGATCCTCGTCAAGGTCAACCAGATCGGAACGCTGACCGAGACCTTCGAGACGATCGAGATGGCGAAGCGCGCCGGATATCGCGCGGTGGTCTCCCATCGATCGGGAGAAACAGAAGACTCGACGATCGCGGACCTGGTCGTCGCGACGAACGCCGGCCAGATCAAAACCGGATCGGCGTCGCGCAGCGATCGCATGGCGAAGTACAACCAGCTTCTGCGCATCGAGGAGCAGTTGGGCGACGCGGCCATTTTCGCGGGGCGCAGGATTTTCAAAACGTCATCCTGAGCCGCGGAGACGGCGAAGGATCTCGTACGCGGAGATCCTTCCCCCGCTCCGCGGGGTCAGGATGACGATCATTTGACACGCCTCGGCATCGTCAATACATTGACCGTATGCCTGACGCCGAGCGTGACCTGGTGTCCGGCGTGATTCAGCTCGCCAATCTGCTGACGCGCCGGCTCGGGCCGATCTTTGAGCGCGCAAAGGTCACGCCGCAGCAGTGGTCAATCCTGTCGATGCTGGCGGAGTCGGAATCGTCGATGACACTCGCGTCGATCGCGCGAAAAATGATGGTCTCGAAGCAGAACATGACCGGCATGATGGTCCGCCTCGAGCAGCTCGGTCTCGCCGAACGCCATGACGATCCGAAGGACCTCCGCTCATCGCGCGTGCAGCTCACCCGCCGAGGACGCGCTCTGGTCGACAAACTTCGCCCGGCCTACCAGGAATGGCGCGGGCGGCTCGGGCGCGATCTGCCCGAACGCGAGATCGCGGCGCTCACGCGGACTGTCGATCGGCTGATCGCCGAGCTCGAGCAGCAGGCGTGATGGCGCGATTGCGTCCGCCGCGCTTGGCCTCATAGAGCCGCTCGTCAGCGGCGTGAAACAGCTCGTCGACCGTTTTGCCGTCGCTCGGGAACATGGCGCCGCCGATGCTGATCGTCAGCGCTTCGCCATTTGCCGGAGCAGGAATCGACTCGACCGAAGCGCGCACGCGCTCGGCGATGATCGCCAGGGCCGCCGCTTCAATCTGCGGCAGGATGACCGCGAATTCTTCGCCGCCATAGCGTGCCGGAAAATCGACCGCACGAACGGCGATCCGCAGCGCACGCGCCACCCGTTGCAGCGCGTCGTTGCCGGCCAGATGGCCGTGACGATCGTTGTACAGCTTGAAGTGATCGAGATCGAGTACCAGGACTCCGAATTGCTCGGGATAACGGATTGCGCGGTCGATTTCAGCATCGATCCGCTCGCGAAACGCGCGGAAATTCGGAAGGTCGGTGAGGTCGTCCGTGCGCGCGTGGGCGCGGAGCTTGTCGGCCATGTGATTGAAGGAAGTGCCGAGCTTCGCGATCTCGAGGTCGCCGCTGACCGGAGCGCGGGCTTCGAGATCTCCCTCCGCGATTTTTTCAGCCGCCCGCGACAGATCTTCCAGCGGCCGCACGACTCGGCGCAGCGTAATCTGCACCGCCGCGAAGCTGCACATCGCGACGATCCACGCCGCTGCCAGACCCGCCCACAACAGATCACGTGAAGCGAGGCCGAACGTAATTGCGAACAGCGTCATCGCGAAGGTTGCCGTCAGCAACAGAACGCGCGTGCGAAGCCGCATCCGCCTCAAACCCTCACCTCCTGCGCCGCTTGCTCGCGCGCAGCGAATGTGTTGAGGCGTTCCGCAACCTGATGCACCGCCAGAACGAACGACGCGTGGCTCCAGGTCAGCGGTGCGACCGATAGCGGTTTGCCAGTGTAGGGATCGACTTGCTCGGGCAGTACGCCGCTCGGCAACGCGCGCTCGGTCGCCCACTGCAGGATTTCGATTGCCTTTTTGAGATCGTCCGGCGTTTGCGCTCGTCGCGCAAACCAGAGCGCGCAGGAAAGCGTGCACAGGATCCACGGGTTTCCGGCGACGTTAGGCAGATCTTTCGAGACCTGGAAGTAGTAATCGTTTTCGTATCGCGCGATCCCGCCGATCGGCGTCTTCACGGTAAGCCGGCTGACGACCTGCTCCATCGTCGAGACAATTTTCGGATCGCCGGCCTCGAACATTCCGAAAATCCAGAGGCCGGCGATCGACGAATCGATGGTCGTGTCGAACGCGACCTCGCCTTCGCGCGAAACGTTGACCATGCGGACGAACCGCCCAAGCTTCGCGTCGAACATCACGCGTTCGGTCGCTTCGCGGATTTCCGCGGCCGCGCGGCGATATTTCTCGGCGACCGAGGGCTCGCCGAAGGCGTCGGTGAAACGGGCGGCGGCGGTCAGTCCCGCCCACACGGCGGCGACCGTGAAGGCCGAGATTCCGCGCCGCTCTTCCCACAGATCGTACGACGCAGCCGGCAATCGCGTGTGCGGCTCGCGATAGCGGGCCAGAAAGTCGCCGATCGTTTTGACCATCGGCTTGTACAGGGGCTTGATGAATTCGACGTCGTGGAACTTTTCGAAGTGCGTCCACAGCGCCCACAGAATCAGCGCCGTCTCGTCTTCCTGAATGGGGAGCTGCCGTTTGCCATCCGGCGACATCCACGGATGCCACGACGATCCGACCGATCCATCGGGGTTGTACTTGTGCAGCACGAATCCTTCGGCAGTCACGAGCTTGCTGCAGAACTGGAAAAAGCGTCGGGTGATCTCGGCGTAGCCCGCCTGCAGGAGCGCGACCGTCACGATCGCGCCGTCGCGCGGCCACATGTACGTATAGGTGTCTTTTCCGAATTGCACGATGTCGGAATCAGTCGCCGCGATGACGGCGCCGTTGTTATCGATGTGCGTTCGGATGATGAGAAGCGATCGCCGGTAGAGGCGCTGAATGTTTTGCGGCAGCCTCGAAGTGTCGATGTCGTTCTTGACCCACAGCCGCCAGTAATCGCGCGTGCGCTGCAGAAATGACGCCGGGCCGCGCTCGCGCACCATCGCGTCGAGTGAGGAGACTTCTCGATACCCTTTTCCGAAAGCCCACCAGATCCACGCGGTCTGTGTCGCAGACGGTTGCAGCTTGTACTCGATCATGCCGGTGGCATCGACCGATCCCTGCGCGATCGCGTTCTGCTGCAGATTCCCATCCTCGGCATCGCGCCACGTGCCTTGAAATCCGTCGCGCTCCTTCGCTCCGATCGCGAACGATTGAAATCCGAATTGGTCGTCGATCGATCCATTCATCAGCACGTAGCGCTGACCTTTGTAGGCCACCAGTCCGTTGAATTCCGGGTCGTAGAAAATCGTATCGCCGATATTGTTGCCGCACAGGTGTGGATCGAAGTGGATGTACAGCCGGACCGAACGCGCCGCCGGTTTCAGATTCTTCAGCTCGACGCGCCGCAGAAACAGATCGCGATCGAAGTCGACCAGATCGCTGATCGTCATGTCGAGGCCCATCGACGGCGATCGTGCCACGACGCGCGTGACCAGCGAGTCGTCGTCGTAGTCCATCGTCTTGATCCATGACGGATTGCCGATCCACGCGAATTTTCCATCGCACCAGACGCCGAAAAATGAGACGTCCCCGACGGTCTGATTGTCCTGGCCGACGTGCGGGTAATAAACGTCGCGGATGTTGTACTCCTGATCGAAGTTGATCATGAGGTTCCCGTTGCCGATCGGGAGGTCGCGAGGCATGAAAACAAGGATACTTGGTCAGTGATCGGCCTCAAATCGATTTACTTCCGCGCCCTGGAAGCCTGTGCGCCGGAGCAACTTGTCGGACGCGTTTGGCGGCCGGACATGCCTCGCGACGTTGTGGCGATCGGAAAGTGCGCCGGTGCGCTGCTCGACGGCATCTCCGACTTTGATAATGCCTTCGTCGCGATTCCCGAGGGCTATCGCGAGCCTCGCGCAAAGGCGCAGGTGCGCAAAGGCGGACATCCGCAGATGACTGAGGCGTCGTTTGCCACCGGCCGCGCGCTGCTCGACTTTGTAGACGCGCACCGTGACATCCTCTTTCTAATTTCCGGCGGCGGTTCGGCGTGCGTTGAACTTCCACTGACACCGTGGTTTGGCGAGCGCGATGTCATCGAAAGCAATGACCGTCTGATCAAAAGCGGCGCGTCGATCGGTGAGATCAACTGCGTTCGCAAGCATCTCTCCGCGATCAAAGGCGGACGCCTCGGAGCACGTGTGCGAGGCCGGTCCGTGACGCTGATCTATTCCGATGTTTCGTCGGGTGCGCTCGCCGATGTCGCCTCCGGCCCAACGCTCGCCGACCCGACGACCAGGCGTGACGCGATCAAAATTCTGGAGCGCGTCGGCGGATTTGACCGAATCGTCACGAAATTGTTGGATGAGGAATGTCCCGAAACGATTAAGCACATCGAGGATTCGACCGTACAGTTGATCGCGGACAACGACACGTTGACTGCTGCCGCCGCCTCGATCGCACCGCGTGCCGTCCGCTGCGAGCATCAGATCGAGGGCGATGTTTCCGAGGCGGCGGCATTTCTTCTGGATCGGGTGAGCAAGATCGAACGTGGTCAGGTACTCGTGGCCGGAGGCGAGCCGACTGTGGTCATGCGCGGCCAAGGGAAAGGAGGACGATGCAGCGAGCTCGCTGTGCGCGTCGCCCTTGGCGCGACCGAGCCGATCGAAGCACTGTTCGGATCCTCGGATGGCGTCGACGGCAACAGCGGGGTTGCCGGCATCAGAATTTCGCTTCCGGCAGCATTCGACCGCACAATGGCGGAGCGAGAGCTCGCCGGATCGAATTCATTTGCCGTCGCCGCAGCGATCGGGGAGCCGTTGACGATAGTCCCGTCCGGTAATAACTTGCGCGATCTCTATCTTTTGGCTCGTAGTTAGCACGCTGCTCAAGCCTATCGAATGGAAGTAAACGACGACCCGGCCGAGGAGCATCACCACAGATCGGCGCGCGAGCGCCAGCGGCGTGGCCCGATGTGGGGATGTCTTCGCTGGTTGATCGGCGCAACCATCCTCTTCCTCATCATCCTGTTTCTGACGATTGGCGGCGGCTGGTTTTATCTCGGCACCACCAACTTCGCCGATCTCGTCGCGCTGCGCGTGGCATCGACGCTCGAATCGCGGCTCGGGCGTAAGGTCA
>QHVX01000039.1:581-1129 GCA_003222375.1 Acidobacteriota bacterium | reverse complement strand
TACGACATCTATCACCTCTCGCTTCATAAGATGTTCATCACGCGTGGCGGATTCGATTTTCTCGATCGACGACACAACATCGCGGCCGGCGCAACCAACATCGCTTCCACCGTCGATGTGACTGGTCAGGACGTTTACGCAGGAACAGGAAGCAGTCCGCTGCTGCGCGTCCGCATTCAGGATTACGTGCCGTTCGACATGAACATGCGCGGGCAATTTCGTTACGCGCCGGGTGTGCTCGAGTTGCAGTCGGTCGCCCTCAGCGGTGGGCCGGATCTGAAGGTTTTTTTGAAGGGCCGCCTCGATCCATTGACGGAAGGCGTTTACAACCTGCATCTCACGTCGGGCCTCGGGCTGAACCGCATTCGTGAAATCTTCCGCGTGCAACGAGCCCTCGAAGGCATCGTGGAGATGGACGCGACGCTTCGGGGAAAACAGGGAACGTTCACGCTCGGCGGCGGCTGGGTGTCGTCTCGAATAAAGGCCGATGTCTACGAGCTGGCCAACGCTCGGGGAAAACTGAACGTCACCGACACGCGCGCCGTCGT
>QHVX01000039.1:0-567 GCA_003222375.1 Acidobacteriota bacterium | reverse complement strand
CTGCCGCAGTATGCCGAGCCCTATCCCATGTCAGTCGATCTTCATTACAACGGAGTGTCGGTCGAGAAACTCTTCTCCGACTGGGGCATTCAGGACAACGGACTTCGCGGCGGCGCGACGGGACGTCTCAGCTATCACTGGAAGAAAGACAAGCTTCTCGAGGGTGGCGGCGAAGGCACGGCGACGCTATCGAAGAGCGCGACGGCATTTTCCGGAGCGAAATATCCAATCGCAGTCGGCGGATCAACCGACTTCGCGCTCGACAACGGCGTGGTGACATTCCGGCGCGCCGATCTGGAAACCGACAAGTCCAAGGTCGCGATCGCGGGCAAATTCCGGATCTCGGATGCCTGGACCGATCTGGCGATGAAGATCCACAGCGACGATTTCTCGGAGCTCGACCGCATCGGCTACAACTTCGCGCACTCTGCCGGCAAGAAGACCTACACCCTGCTCGGTCTCGGCGGCGCCGGCGACATCAATGGCACCGTGAACGGGAAGATCAAGGCGCCCGACGTCGTGGCGCACATCGCCGGGACGGCAACCAAATACAACAACGTTCTCCTC
>QHVX01000439.1 GCA_003222375.1 Acidobacteriota bacterium | reverse complement strand
GGCACGCAGGATCTCTATCCCGATTTCCTCAAGGAACGTCACGTTGCCGCGACGACGATTCCGTGGATTGCCATCCTCTACAACATCGGCGCGGTCATCGGCGCGGTGATCTTCGGGCAGCTCTCGCAGCACATCGGACGTCGCTACAGCATGATCGCGGCGCTGGCGGTGTCACTATGCGTCATCCCGTTCTGGGCCTTCGGAACAAGCCTCGGTGTCCTCGCCACGGCCGCCTTCATCATGCAGATGGGCGTGCAGGGGGCGTGGGGAATCATTCCGGTGCATCTCAACGAGCTCGCGCCAGATTCTGTGCGCGGCTTGATGCCGGGGCTGGCGTATCAATCAGGAATCTTGATCGCGGCACCGACGAACACGATCGAGCACATCCTTCACGAACATGTCGGCTACTCGTAGGCGCAGGCGGGATTCTCGCTGGTCGTAATCGGCGTCCTCGTGCTCGGTTTGTTGTTAGGCCGTGAAGAGCGCGGACGGAGCTTTTACTCCGGCGATCTCGTCATCGAGAAGGAGTGAGCGCCGCGCGAAAGAGATCGATCGTCTTTTTCCATGCATCAGCGGCGGCATCGGGTTTGTAGACCTCTTTGCGCGTGTCATTGAAGAAGGCGTGGCCGGCGCCGGGATAGACGACCATCTGCACGTTCTTGCCTGACTTTTTCAATTGCTGCTCGAGCTGACGGCCCTGTTCCGGCTGAACGCCCTGATCCTTCTCACCGTAGATCAGGAGAATCGATGCGCGCAGATTGTTCCAATCCATCTGCAATTTCCTGAAACCGCCGTAGAAGCTGACCACCGCGCCGACTTTCGCACCCTCTTTGGTTCCGGTGTACTGCGCGAGCGCGCCGCCCATGCAGAATCCGACGATGCCGTATGTCTTCGATGTGCACGACGGCTGTTCGAGCAGCCATTCGCCTGCGCCGGCGATCTCGCGCTCGGCGCGATCGGCATCGAGCTCCATCAGCATCCTGCCCGCTTCGTCGGGCGATTTCGCCGTCTTGCCGTGGTACAGATCGGGCGCGATCGCGGCAAAGCCTTCTTTTGCAAAACGGTCGACGACGTCCTGAATGTGCGGAACGAGTCCCCAATACTCCTGAATGACGACGACCGCGGGTCCTTTGACGGAGAAATAACCCTGGCAAGTGTGTGCGTTGGATGGAAACTCGACGCGCTGACCCATGATTTGCGCGGCGGATTGTACCTCGCCGATAATTGATCAAAGGCGCAGGGGAGAAGGGTAGGGAGCCATGACCAAGGATCAACTCAAGAGCCTAGCCAGACGCCCGCGCTGCCCGCGCTGCGACTTCGACAAAACGATCGGCAACGCGCTGTGTCGCCGCTGTCGGACGAAGTTGCCCGCACAAATGCGCGCCGGTCTGGAAGGCATTCCTTCGAAGGACACCTGGATCGTGACCCGCGCGCTTCGCGCGGCCGCGAACTACTTCGATGTCCATTTCGCGTCCGTTCGAAGATTCGGCGGTGGCCGCCGCAGGCATTAACGCTTTTCGATTGAATCCGCGAACGTGTTGAGTCCCGCTTCGCGCGCGACGCGCGCCACCACGGCCTTGTCAGCGCCGGCCGCTAGTTCGGACTGCAGGATTTTCAGTTTGGCCTCGCGCGAGACCTCAGACCAGGGCGTGACTTTTTCGTTTTGTACCTTCTCTCGAAGAGCCTCGACATTTTTCTTGCTCGACGAGTAGTGCATCTCTTTGCCGCTGACCGGTGAGATTGTCGTCACTTCGACGTCGGCGACGAGTGCCGACTTCTGTTCCGCGCGATCCATCGCCGCGGTCGCGACAACGTTGCGGCTCTCGGCCGCGGCGGGGGGCGGGGGGGCGGGCTGGGGGGCGGCGGCCGGCGCGGAAGGCGTCNNCTCGAGTCCCACCGCAGCAGGCTTCGAGACCGCCAGATGTCGTCCCTCTTCTTCCTTGGCGACCGCAGGCTCCGGAACAGGTTTCGGTTGCACGCGATACGCCGCCGGAATTCGCGAGGGCTGCTCGGAGGGCGGCGAGCTCTGATCCAGCCGCGACAGAAGTTGGAGGCCGAGGTAGGCGGAGGAGACGAGGATGAGGATGGAAGCCGCCACTCGAAGATTGAACGCCACCGCCTTCGACAATCTCTCGCGCTCTTTCTCGGCGTTGAACCGCAACTCTTTCGGGATCTCGCGTTTGATGCGCTCCGCCAATCCGGCGGGCGGCTTCGGCACCGGAGCCAGCGTCAACTTCCGCTGTAGGTCAGCTTTTCTATTCGCGTTCATCGTTTTTCCTCATCCAGCGCTGCCTCGAGGATGGAAAACGCTTTGTGCAATCGCTTGCGCACCGCTACGCCGGTGATGTTCTCGATGCGCGCGATCTCTTTCACCGGCAATCCGCCCCAGAAGTGGGCGGCAACTGTGAAGCGCAAATCTTCCTGCAATGTCATCACCGCCGCCCGCAGCCGTTCGGCCTCTTCGCGCTCGCTGATCATCTGATCGGCCGACGGCGCGTCGTCGGGCATCTCCGGCGATCCCGCTTCGTCGAGCGACGTGATGCGCCGCGGCCGCCGGATGTGATTGAGGAACGTCGTGTATGCGATGCGATAGAGCCATGTGAAAAATTGCGATCGGCCGTCGAATCCGTCGAGGGCCTCCCATGCTTTGCGATACGTCTCCTGCGTCAGATCGGAGGCCAGGTCGCCGTCGCCGCATAACCGATACAACGATGCATAGACCGCGGAGTATGTCCGTTCGACGAGCTCTTCCGCCGCGGTTCGGTCTCCGCCGCGGATCGCGGCCAGGAGCCGGCCTTCTTCATTCCAGGGCGCCAGCACCTCATGCTCCGCCGCCGGAGCAGTAAACGGCGCAACCTTCTCCACACAAGTTGGACACTGCTCCGCGACAGTTGGAAACCACGGCAGCAGTTATGCTAACCGATGATGGTCCGCGCAATTGCACTCGTTCTTCTGGCAGCAATCTCACAGCCGACAGCGGATTGGGATCAGTGGCGCGAGCACCGCCGCGCGCGCCTGTTGAGCGAGGACGGCTGGCTGACTCTCGCCGGCCTCTACTGGCTTCACGAGGGCGTCAACGACATCGCGCCGCTGCATGCGAAGTTCCTCTTGAAGAACGGGCAAGTGACATTGCTGCCGAAAACGCCGCTGCGCGACGACACGGATCCGAAGGGGCCGACCATCATTCGATCCGGAACGCAGTCGTACCAGATCATCAAGCGCGCGGACGTGAAAGGCGATCA
>QHVX01000434.1 GCA_003222375.1 Acidobacteriota bacterium | reverse complement strand
TCCCACCGTCTTCCTCGCGGCCTAACGGATCATTCGCTCGGCCGCGAGCGGCTTCAGCCGCCAGCGGCACTGACACATGAAGCGCGAGGCGCGGAAGCGCCGAGCCAGCGGTACGGCCGCTCGTCGGCCGCAGCGAAGAGTTGGGCCGCCCAACACCATACGTTCGCTGACGAGAGCTTCCGGAGCAACTGCGTAACCTCGTGAGACGAGGGGTCGCTCATAGAGGATTCTGGAGAGTATGGCACTTTTGGGGCAGCGTTCGCGCCTGAATAGATGGGGTTAATCAAGCAGAGGAGACTCGTATGCAAAAGCTGGTTTTGGCAGGTTTGATCGTCGGAGCCGCGCTGGCGTCGGAGCCGGCCTCTGCAGAGGAAAACGTTGCAGGTTGGCCCTTCACTGGCGCAATGACAACGCCTCGCTACGGCCACACGGCGACGTTGCTGTGGAATGGAAAAGTCCTGGTCGCGGGTGGGGCGGGACCAAAAAACTGCTACGGACCTTCCATCAGGACAGCCGAACTTTTCGATCCGGCCACTGGAACGTGGAGCGAGACAGGAAGTCTCAACAGAGCGCGCTCGAATCACACGGCGACGTTGCTGCAAAACGGCGAGGTCCTCGTTGCGGGAGGTATCGCCGATACGAGCGCCGAATTGTACGATCCAAAGACGGGGACGTGGCGCAGCACCGGGAGCATGAACACGATCGGAAAGTACATTTCCGCGACGCTGATCCCCACCGGCAAGGTCCTGGCCGTAGGCGCGTCTTACGCCGGCGTCATTGGAGCGGAACTCTATGACCCGGAGACCGGGACGTGGACCACAACGACAGCTCCAAACTTCGGCGGTTCCCCGGCCTTCCTCGTGAAGGCTGGCGGCAAGGTCCTGGCCATAGCCGAAGGTTCCCCATGGGACTACGCGGAGTTAAGCGCGCAATTGTTCGATATGGCGACAGAGCAGTGGCGGGCGGCTGGTGATGTCAAAATGTTCTGGGTGGAGTCAGTGACGCTGCTGCGAGATGACAATGTTCTCGTCACGGGTCTTTACGGCGCCAACTCTACGACCCGAGCGGAGCTCTTCAACCCCTTCTCGGAAAAGTGGAGCATCGCGATCGACCCGATCCGGCGCGGCGTGATCGTCGTCGGCGGCGGCAGCGGCGACGGCGTCAAGAGGAGCATGGATGGAGGACAGACCTGGCAGACGCTGAATGACGGTCTCGCGGCCCCGCAAGCGCCAGCTGAAGAGCCGTCATCATCACACCGCTACGTTGCTTCCAGACGGCCAGGTACTGATCGCCGGAGGCGTCGAAGGAATCTCGTGCGACGACGCCGCCGCGCTCCGCTCCGCAGAGCTCTACGATCCGCGGATCACTTCAACAGATCCCATCGATCACTTTGGAACCTGGATCCAGCGAAATCCCAACCGCAATATGAATCCTGTCAGCGAGGTGGCCCTTGATCCCTCTAATCCGAAGGTGATGTACGCGGCTGCGGCCCCCGGTGTTTTCAAGACTACCGATGGCGGCAGTACATGGGCACGAACAAGCGATCTGGTGCAAGTAACGGCGGTTGCCATCGATCCGAACAATCCTTCCACTGTCTTCGCGTCGAGTTATACGGGCGCGAGAAAAACGACAAATGGGGGAGCGTCGTGGACGGAGGTCCATCCGAATCCCACGAAGCTTTCCGGCGCGAAGGCGCTGGCGATCGATCCCTCCAATCCATCCACGGTCTACGCGGTGCTCATCACGGAAAATGCGCGGGACGACGCCTCCGGCGGACTATCGAAGAGCATCGACGGCGGGTCGACGTTTTCGTACATCAACTCGGGACTGCCGTTCAGCGTCTTCTACTACGGCTTCGACACGAGTGCACTGGCGATCGATCCGTCAGCGCCGTCGACTCTCTTTGCGTACTCCGTTGGACTCGCCAAGAGTACGAACGGCGGGGCGTCCTGGTTGCCTCTGAACGTCGAATTTCCAATCTATGTGGCCGCACTGGCAGTCGACCCGTCACGATCGTCCTTCGTCTATGCCGCAACGCAGTCGGGCTTTCTTCGGAGCAGCGACGGCGGTTTTACGTGGGAATTGCTTCTCAACGGGTTGCCGACGGCGTTGCTCACGGACGTCATCGTAGACCCTTCAGATAGCAAAATCGTGTATGTCTCCACCGAGAACGCAGGTGTGTACAAGAGCAACGATCGCGGACAACACTTCACAGTCTTCAATGAAGGACTCCCTGTCACACGAGTCAATTCCCTGGTGATCGATTCGACCGGAACGTTCCTGGCCGCTGCGACAGACCTGGGAGTCTTCACGATTTCACCGGGCGATGGTCCCTTGCCGCCAATCATTCGCCGCCGATGCGGGAACAAGTGCGCGCATTGAACCCCGACGTAGTTACGATTCGCGCTGAGGTGCGGGCTGCGGCTGTACCGGCAGCGGGACGTCGGTCGACGGGCCGCTGCCCGGCGCGATGGTCATCTTCTCGCCGGGCGCTTCCTCCGGGTAGTACTCCTTCATCTTGATGTAGTCGATGCCGGTGTCTTCCCGCAGGACGTCGTTGACTTCCCACCCCTCGAGCGTCTCGCGCTCCAGCAGCTTGCGCGCGATCTTGTCGAGCGACTGCTTGTTGTTCGAGATGACCTCGTGCGCGGTGTGGTACGCCTTGTCGAGGATGCGCCTGACTTCCTTGTCGATCTCGATCGCGGTGGCCTCGGAGTAATCCTGATGCTGCGCGAATTCGCGGCCGAGGAAAATGGCTTCTTCTTTCTTGCCGAAGGTGGCCGGTCCCAGCTCCGACATGCCCCACTCGCACACCATCCGGCGCGCGAGCTGCGTGGCGCGCTCGATGTCGTTGCCCGCGCCGGTCGTGATCTCGCTGAGGAAAATCTCCTCGGCGATGCGGCCGCCCATCAACACCGCCAGGTTGGCCTCCAGATATCGTTTCGAATACGAATACTTGTCCTCGACCGGCAACTGCTGTGTCAGGCCGAGGGCGCGGCCGCGCGGGATGATAGTGACTTTGTGCAGCGGATCGGCAGCCGGCAGCACCGCCGCCACGATCGTGTGACCCGACTCGTGATACGCGGTGTTGCGCTTCTCGCGATCGCTCATGACCAGCGACTTGCGCTC
>QHVX01000073.1 GCA_003222375.1 Acidobacteriota bacterium | reverse complement strand
AACGTGTTGTCGCGGTGAAGACACTTCACGCCGGCACTGCCGTCACGCCGGAATTGCGCGAACGTTTTCTGCGCGAGGCGCGCGCGACGGCTCGCCTCCAACACGAAAACGTGGTTTCGCTGTACGACGCCGGCGAGGAGGGCGACGATCTGTTTCTGGTCCTCGAGTTCGTCGAGGGGCGTTCGCTGGCCCAGATTCTGGAGAACGGTCCCATCGAAGCGCGTGCGGCGCTGCCCATCGTCGCCGACGTCGCCCGCGCCCTCGAGGCTGCCCACCGCCTCGGCATCGTGCATCGCGATGTGAAGCCGGGGAATGTCCTGATCCGCAACGATGGACGTGTGAAGGTCGCCGATTTCGGGATCGCCCGACTGATCGGCGAAACGGAGTTGACCATCGAAGGCGTCGTGGTCGGCACGCCGCGATACATGTCACCCGAACAGCTGGAAGGACGCAGAGTCGGTCCGCCGTCCGACATTTTTTCCCTCGGCTGCGTCGCGCGCGAAATGGTGAAAGACGTCGCAGAGCTGGGTGGCATCGCCGTCGAGATGCTTCAGCGCGATCCGGAGAAGCGTCCGACCGCAGCGGATGTCGTTGCACGGCTCTCGAGCGAAAGGCCGCGAGCTCGAAGGAGACCGTTCATTGGATGGGTCGCAGCGGCGGCTGCAGTCGTCGTGGCCATTGCTTTGTATCTCAAATTCGCACCGGCGAAGAGGACAGTGGTGGTGAAGCATCCGGACGTCGTCGCGGAAATCGTGCAGCGCACCGGCTCGAAAGCGCCGCCGCCGAAGCATCCGTTGAAGATCGGCGATCTCGCGTACTACCGCGGCCGGCCGTCGTTGATCCTCAGCACTCCGCGACCGGGCATCGAAGTCGCCGGCATCGCGTTTTCGATAACGCCGCTGACGGGAAACCGAATCGAGCTCCGCGCCTCTCGAGATCAGATCGAGGCTGCAGTTCAGGCCATACAGCTCTACGATTCTCTCCACGACTTTCACTTCGATCAGAAGACAAATCTCTTCGCGAACAACACATTTTCAGAGCGGGAAGTCATCATCGCGCTTCGCGCATTCCGGCCGGAGCGTGCAATCGAGCTCATCGCCTCCGCCGCCGGCTGGCCTGCTGTGCTAGACCCGTCGGCGGAAGAGGCGGTCACTCGAAAACTCGGCGGCGCCGCGCCGCCGGACCTCGAAATCCGCGCGCCGTGGGAACAGATCGTCGGCACGCTTTTGCGCGAGTATGGCCTCGAGGCCATGCGCCTGCAACACACGTGGTTGATCGTTTCGGAGCAGCGATATCGCGACCTGCAGAGCAAGCGCTCTCTGCAGTCGTTTAGCGTTCGAACGACGGCCAATCTCGACGATGCGGCGCGAGCACTGACCACCGCGTCCAGCGACCGAGGGACCGTTCTGACCAACCGGAGGCTACACTCTCTGATCAGCGTCGACTATCCGGAGGTCTTCGAGCGGCAGAGACAGATTCTGAAGGATCTCGATGGAATCGATCGCGGCCCGGCGCAGCCGATCATATTCGAGGGGTACAACGGCGAACTGCTGGATGTCCACGTGCACAACTGCGACGTCCGCGATTTCTTCGGCGTGATCTCGGCGATCACTGGACTGAATCACGTGATCGATCCCGGCGTGCGAGGGCGGGTCTCGATGGATGTCGACAATGTGCCCTGGGATGAGGCTTACGCACTGGCGTTTTACCTGACCAGGAATACGTACATCCTCGAAGGAAACATCATCCAGGTCATGCCGGAATGGGCGTTTCCGGCGCAACCGATCGAAGTCCAGACCGTGAAGCTGCGTCACGAGGATCCGGAATTCTTCGAGGCGTGGAAAAAGAGCGTTGGGCCGAAGGGAAGCATTGTCATCGATCACAATGCGAGGCTGCTCGTAATTCGCGCGCCGCGCTCCGACGCTGCTGCCCTGCGCAACGTGGCGCAAACCATCGACAACATGATCTCTGACGAAACGCGCATCCGCGTCGTGAATGAGATCCTTGCCCACGGCCTGCCGGCAGCGATCGCGCTACAACAGCGACTCAAGGCGACCAATCGGGAATTCGATTTCGATGACGCAGACTGGATCGGGGTCGGTTACGGCCTTCTGGCGAAGCATCGCAATCCCGAGGCCATCGAGCTTTTCAAATGGGTCATCGAGAAGAATCCGAAATCGTGGAACGCCTACGACAGCCTCGGCGAGGCCTATCTGAAGAGCGGAATGAAGGATCTAGCGATCGAAAACTATCAGAAGTCGCGCGTTCTCAATCCTTCGAACGGCAACGCCTACAGGGTGCTCGTCAGCCTCGGCGTACGACCAAAACTGTGAGGTCATCCTCGCGAGCGCCGCCGGTGTGATGATCGACGTCCCGCGCGATATTCTCCGCGATTTCTCTCGAACTGCTGCCCTTCAAAGCGGCGGCAAGCCGCCCCACTCCAAACTCTTGTGCTTCAATGACTCCATCGCTGTAAAGCACGAGCGATTCGCCGTATTGCAGCGTTGTTTCGTGAGTCGTCCATTCAGAGGACGAGAGAATGCCGACGACGGGACCGGTCGATGCGATCTCCTCGATCGCGCCGGCCGCGCGCACGATCATCGGTGGACAATGTCCGGCGTTCGCGATCATGAGGGTTCCGTCGTCGTGGAGATTTCCGATGACGACGGTTGCGAACTTGTTGGAAGCCAGCAGCGGTTTGAGGAACGCGTGAAGGCGCGTCATCGTGACCGACGGATCGCACGCGGTGCGCGCGCACGACACGATCCGCTGCTCGAGCTCTTCCTGAATCATCGCCATCACGACGGCGGCCGGCAGCCCTTTGCCCGCGACATCGCCTAGCGCGAACCACAATCGATCGTCCGCCCGATGCAGGAAATAGAAGTCGCCGGTGAACGCCCGCGCCGGGATCGAAATCGCGTGCACATCGTGGAGCGCCGCCGGCCGCGGAGGCGCCTGTTTGAACAGCGGCATCTGCACGATCACGCCGCGGCTGGCTGACATCTCCGGCATGGGCGGAATCCTTTCTCGCTCGCTTCTTCCGCGTCGTGGAACGGGACGCGGTTTTCCTCGCGAATCCGACGCGCGTCCCGACACGTCGGGCAGCAAAAAATCCTCGTCGTTCGGGAGCCGATGAAGCGGATGCCCTCGTGCGCGAGCGCGTCGAGCTGATCAACGTCGACGCCTTCGCGCTTGAGCAGATCACGTTTCATCTTCGGCCCGTAACCGTACTTGCCGACGCCGCCGCCGGCCGGCACCACGCGATGGCATGGCACGACGAACGGCAGAACGTTGCGCGCGACATAATTCGCAACCGCACGCACTGCTTTCGGTTTGCCGACCTGTTGCGCGAGCCATGAGTAGCTCCGCACTTCGCCGCGCGGAATGCTGAGCAGCGCTTGCGCGACGCTGCGCTCCAGCTCCGAAGCCTCGCTCAGATCGACGGTCGGTTTCGCGACGCCCACGCCATGCAGCGCATCGATGACCTGCTTGCGCAGCGGTTCGGGAACCGCCGCCCGCTCGAGCGTGCGTCCGTAGCGCTTGGCGTAGCGATCGCGAAGATCGTCCAGAGAGTGACCGCTGATCATTCGGATCGTGCGATCGGAAAACGCGACCCAAACATCCTCGACGCGATCGTAGAAGTCCGTCATTCGGACGCTCTCCAGCATCGAGCGTGGCGGCTCGATACGCAGCGCCCTGACCGCTTGCGCCAGCTCGCCGATATCGGCGACCGACTCCTCGCAGCTCTTGCACGTCTTCAAGTGTTCTTCGACTGCGCGATGCTCTTCTTTCGGAAGCTCTCCGGTGCGAAGCGCATCGACGCGCGTCAGTGTTGGTCTACACCGCATACGCGACTCCCTTCTTCTCCAGCGCCTCCCGCAGCAGTTTGAGCGACCGGAACACCTTCCCACGCAACGACGCCTCGGATCCCCCGATGGTCTTGACGATTTCTCCGTACGACATTTCTTCCATGAAGCGCAGCATGATGAGCTCGCGCGCGTCGACCGGCAGCAGCGCGATCGCGCGGCGCAGCAATTCGACTTCCTGTTTGCGCTCGAGGTCCGATCCTTCCAGATGAACAAAGGGGCCCATGCGCCCGTCGTCGAAGTCGGACAATGGCTGCTCCAGTTCATGGCGTTTTCCGCGGCGCTTGTTGAGACAAAGATTGCGAACGGTCCGAAACAGCCACGGCCGCAGCGCCAACGCTGTACAGCGCGCTTCGTCGTACTGACGCGTGAGCGCGCGATGGGCTCGCATCATCGCGTCCTGCACGACTTCCTGCGCATCGAAGGCGTTCTGCAGGATGCCGTGGGCATAGCCGTACAGCGGTGCTTCAAAGCGTTCGAGGAGGCGTTCGAATGCTCCCGGTTCGTGTCGATGGACGGCCACTGCAAGGTTCTCCTCATGGGTCTCTAGGGCACGGGCAGCCTCGCCGCCGGTCCAGGAGTTCTTCATGGTTCTTACAACACGCCGTCGGGCCATTCCGTTCGCCAATGGTGCCAGGTCTGCTGTTGGCTGTTTTCTACGATGAGTAGTTTGCGATTCTACTGGCGGAAGAAAACAGCCAACAGCAGACCTGGCACCACTAGTTCTTGCGCTCGAACTGAGTTTTGGCCCTACTCGTGTCGCGGGCGAGGTCGAGGCGGAAGGCCTTCGGAACGTCTTTTCCTGACAGGATCGCCTGCGCTGCCATCTCCCCGACCGCCGGCGAAAGTTTGAAGCCGTGACCCGAACCGCCGCCGATGAACCAGACGTTGTTTGCGTGCGGGTGGCGGTCGATGATCAGATTTCCGTCGGGGCTGTTTTCGTAGTTGCAAAATTCCGTCGAGGCCAGCGGCGCCTTCGCGAGCTCCGGGAATCGCTCGGCGAGAAATCGCCGCGTTGTTTCCAGGTCTTCCCGATTCAGCGTTCGCTTCTCGCGCGGCGCGTCGACGCGAATTCCTCGCGTGTCGTCGGCGACCTTGAATCCATGGCGGTCGATCGCAGGAATTCCGTAGATGATCCGCTCGCCGAAATCGATCCAGATCGGCATCTCGGGAGGCGAGAAGCGCTTCGATCCTTTCGGCACTTCGAAGTAATGAACTTCCTGCTGCGTCGGACGAACCCACGTGCCGAGGATGTCGGGAAAAAGTTTGGCGAGCCACGGGCCGCACGCGAACACGTAAACGTCGATATCTTTTTGTCGAAAATTTGAATCGACCCGTTGCGTCCGATACTTTCCACCGGCCCTGACGAAAGCATCGCGCACAACGCCGCACGCTCGCGACGCGTACAACGCTCCTGCTTTTCGCTCGAGCCAGACCGATTTGACTCCGTTGAAATCGATCTGCGGATATCGGCGCCTGGCCTCCGGAATCGTGAATTTGTCGACGACGAAGCCGAATTCTTTGAGGATCGGCACGGCGGATCGAACGTACGCGTCATCGCCGCGATGCATCCAAAGCGCGCCCGTTTCGACGTACAGAGACGGATCGAGCTGCAACCACAGCTCGTAGGCGCGCTTGACCATCTCGACGTAAATGCGATCGGGACCGTAGATCGCGCGGATCACGCGCGTCGTTCCGCCCGAGCTCGAGACGGCGTTGCCGGGGCCCGCCGAATCGATCAGAACGACCTCAGCGCCGAGGTTGCGGAGGTGCAAGGCGGTCCAGCCGCCGAATGCCCCGGCGCCGATGACTGCAACGCGAGGTTTCGTGGCTGAGAGAAGGGGGCGCGCGGCGAATGGAAGGGCCGCCACGCCCCCTAAGAATGTTCGTCGCGAGATCAGAAGTTGACTCGCGTGCTGATGCCGATCGTTCGCGGTTGATTGGTCAGGTAACCGACGCGCGCGCGGAATCCGCGCTCGCGATCCAGCGCCAGGAACGCGCGTTCATCAGTCACATTGTTGACGAACAGCGCGGTATCCCACTTGCCTTTCAATACGCCGAAACGGAGGTTGACGATGTCGTACGCCGGGAGCTTCGGATCGAACGTGAAGGTCGTCTGCGTGAGCGGTCCTCCGATCGTTCCCTTGAATGTCGTCAGATTCACAGTGGCGTTCGAGCCGAGGTCTTCATCACCGACCTGAGTGAAACGGTCGCCGACGTGATTCCAAACACCGGTCAGATATCCGACGAAGCTCTGCGTCGGCCATCGGTAAGTCGCCGCCGCTGCCGCCTGATCCTGCGGAACGCTGGGCATGCGCGCACCACTGCGGATGCCCGAGATGATCGCTCCCGAGCGGTCCGTGACGGTTGAGCGCAGTTTGGAGTCGGCGTGGCTCGCCGAAATCGCGAAATCGAAATTGTCATTCGGCGCTGCTTCGAATTCGACTTCAGCTCCGGTGCTTCGTGCACGCGGCACATTCAAGATGATTCGAGATGAGCAGGTGCCGGCGGTCACGGTGGCCTGCAGGTTCCTGACATCCGACGTAAATACGGCGACGTTGAACGCGCCGCGATTATTCATGATTCTGGACTTCGAGCCGACCTCGTAGTTCCACAGCGTCTCGTTCTCCCAGGTCGGGTGCCCGCTGTAGGTGATCAGGTCGCCTGGTTGGCAATTTGGTGTCAGCAGCGGATCGTTGATGCCGCCGAGGCGGAAGCCTTTGGAGACCTGCGCGTTCAAGCGCGTGGCGTCGCTCAATTTGTAACTGGCCATCACGCGCGGTGCGATGCCGTTGGCCTTGACCGAGCCGGTGCTATCGATCGGGTCCGAAAAGATGCCATCAAAAATCTGCGTGCGATTTTCCTTGTAGTCGTACCAACGCAAACCGCCGCTCAGATCGAGCTTGGTGCCGACCGTGTAAGTGCCCTCGCCGAACAGCGCGGACTGCTTGAGGGTGTAATGCAGGTCGGATTTGTACAACTCGTCCGTCTTCGCCAGCTTTGTCCCGGCGGTCGGAATGCCGCTCAGCGCTGTGAATCCGATCACCGGCAGATTCTGTCCGTAATGACGTTTGTTGTCGGCGTAAAAGCCGCCGGCGAGCCATTGCACTCGTGCCGTGGTGCCGGCGACGCGGAGCTCTTCCGTGAATCCTTTCGCTTTCGTGGTGTCGAACAGCGGAGCGTTGATCGTGTAGACGTTTGGCCCGAGGCCAATCGTGCCGCCAGTGATGCTGGCGGTCAGCGCGGTCGCGTCGCGAAGGACGAGGATGTCGCGATCGGAGTAAGTCGTGATCGATGTCAGGGTCCGTCCGCCACCCATGTCATAACCGAGGTTGACGTCTCCCAACGTGAACTTGTCCGTGGTCGGCTCCCCGATCTGCGTGAACTGCTGGCGGCTGCCCAGCGTCACTTTCGGGCGCGAGGTCGTGTACGGATTCCCCAGGATGTTGAAGACGTCGATCCGGTTCCAACCCTTCATGTCGAGTTTCTGATACAGGATGCGCGGCGTGATGCTTAGGTTCGCGTTCGGTTTGAAAAGGAACGACGCGCGTGCGCCGGCGCGGTAGCCGTTGTTCACATCCTTCTTGATACTCAGACTGGGCTGCACGGCATCGATGAATCCGCCGTAGCGTGTGTAGTACCCGACGATGCGCGACGCTGCCGTGGTTCCCATCGGGAAGTTCGTCGCGAATTTGAAGCTTCCGCCCGTGCCGCCGTCGGTGATCGTTTCGCCGGTAAGCTCGCCGATCGTTTCCGAAACGCCCACCTTCGGTTGGTTCGTGATGTACCGAACCGTGCCGGATTCCGATCCGGAACCGAACAGCGTTCCTTGCGGGCCGCGAAGAACTTCAACGCGGTTCAGGTCGAAGAGATCGATGTCGGGCGTAAAGAGCGAGAGCGAAATCACCGATTCATCCAGGTAGACGCCGACCTGTTCCTTGACGCCGGGCTGATCGCGGACGATCTGTCCGGACGAAACGCCGCGCATCGCGACCTGACTCTGACCGGGCCCGAGGTTCTGGACCGTGAAGCCGGCCACGTTCGCGGCGATGTCCTCGATCGTTTCTACGCCGCGATCGCGAAGCTGTTCCTCGGTGGGCGCCGCGACGGAAATGGGGATCTCCTGAATCGTTTCCTCCTTCTTCCGCGCCGTGACCGTGATCTCCTCGGTCACCTTGGGCTTCTTCTCTTCTTCGGGAGTCTTTTTCTCGCCATGACCGGTAAAACCGGGTTTGCAATGGCGAGTGCTGCGACGCACAAAACAGTTCGCGTTAGGAGACTCTTCATATTCCTTCCTCCAGGTCCCGATTGGACTTTTATGGAATTCTGTCCGAACAGCGGAACGCTTTGCAACATTTAGCGCAATTGACCGTTCATAATGGCGTGGTGCAACTGTCCAAGAAAAAGAAAATAATTTTGCTCGTCGGCGCGGCCGCGCTGATCGTGATCACCCTTGTCTCGATGATGGCCTCTCGCAAGCGCGAGAAGCCCATCATGGTCACGACCGATAAAGCGTTTCGAAAAACGGTGACTCAGCTCGTTACCGCGACGGGCAAAATCCAACCCGAAGTCGAGGTCAAGATCGCGCCCGAAGTTTCGGGCGAGATCGTCGCCATTCCCGTCAAGGAAGGGCAGATCGTGCATCGCGGCGATCTCCTGTTGCGGATCAAGCCGGATGTTTATCAGGCGCAGGTGTCGTCGCAGCAGGCGGCGCTCAGCGCTTCACGTGCCTCGACCGTCCGGAACCGTGCCGAGGTCGACAAAGCCGAGATCGATTACAAACGCGCGGTGAATCTGTTCAACAAAGGTCTGCTCTCGGAGTCGGATCGCAAGGGTGCCGAGACGAGCTACAACATGGCGAAAGCGGCGCTGGCAGCATCGGAGTTCGATGCGCAGCGCGCCGAGGGTGGTCTGAGGCAGACGAACGACACGCTGGGGAAAACAGTCATCTTTTCTCCGGTCGACGGAACGATCAGCTCGTTGCCGGCGCGCGTCGGTGAGCGCGTCGTCGGCACGATTCAGTTCGCCGGCACGGAAGTGATGCGCATCGCGAATCTGAATGCCATGGAGGCGCGCGTCAACGTCAACGAAAACGACATCGTCAACGTGAAAATCGGCAACGTCGTACGGATCAATGTTGATGCCTA
>QHVX01000437.1 GCA_003222375.1 Acidobacteriota bacterium | reverse complement strand
ACCCGCAGAATGCGGATGGGCATTTCAATCTGGCCGGGCTGTATGAGCGTCGCGGCGAGAAGGCGGCCGCTTTGAGGCACCTCAAGACCTATCGTAGGCTTACCATGAGCTCCTGATGTCGACTGTCGTCGAAGCCCCGCCGCAAGTCGAAGAGATCACCTCGACCGCTGCACCGCTGCCGCCTCGCGCCGAGCGCCTGGCCGCTCTCGATGTTTTTCGCGGCGCGACGATCGCCGGCATGCTGCTCGTCAACAACCCCGGAACGTGGAGCGCGATTTATCCGCCCCTCGAGCACGCGCCATGGAATGGCTGGACGCCGACCGATCTGATTTTTCCGTTCTTCCTCTTCATCGTCGGCATCACAACGCATCTTTCGCTGCGCAAGCATCGTGCTGAGGAGATGGTCGGGAAGCCTGAACGCATTTCCCTTCTTCTGGTGGGGAAAGATCGCAGGAATCGACCATCCGACTTTCTGGCAACGGGTCTTGTATCGCATCGAACATTTGCGCTTCGCGGGCGTGTTGCAGCGCATCGGAATCGCGTATATGGCTGCGGCACTCCTCTCGCTCAGGACGACGAAGCGGCAACAGATCGCGATCGTCGCGTCACTGCTGATCGGTTACTGGATCGTGATGACGCTCGTGCCGGTGCCCGGCACCGGAACGATCGGCGCGTTCTTACTGAATCAACCCGACAAAACTCTCGCTGCCTGGTCGGACCGGCTCATCCTTGGTGCGAACCACATCTGGGCATCGAGCAAGACTTGGGACCCGGAGGGACCGCTTTCGACGCTGCCGGCGATTGCGACCGCGATGCTCGGAATCTTCGCGGGCCGCTGGATCACCGACAAGCGGCGGCCGCTTCTCGAGCGGATCGTCGGACTCTATGGCGTCGGCTGTGTCGCGATGGTCGCAGCATCGCTGTGGGGTTGGGTTTTTCCGATCAACAAGAATCTGTGGACCAGCAGCTACGTGATCTTCACCGCTGGATTTGCGTGTGTCGTTCTTGCAACCTGCCTTTGGATTGTTGACGTGCGTCACATTTCGGGCTGGACGAAACCTTTCATCGTTTACGGCGTGAACCCGCTGATCGCCTTCGTCGGATCGGGAATCATGGCGCGGCTCATCGATTCCCTTCTGAAGGTCAACGTCGGAGGGAAAGCGGTCTCACTGCATCAGGCGTCGTATCAATTGTTTTTCGAACCGTTCTTTCCCGCGAAATTCGCGTCGCTGCTGTGGGCGTTGTGTTTCGTCGCGCTGTGGCTCGGGATCCTGACGGTTCTTCATCGCCGCAACGTCATCGTCAAACTGTAAACGAACGATCGGAAGGAAACGTCTCGTGACCATGCGAAGAATCAGTGGATTTGTGATTGCGCTCACGTTCCTGGCTGTTGGCGCGAACGCGGAGGACCATCTCGAACATCTGAAGATGATGATGCACGAGATGTCCTCGCACGGTCCGGTGATCCCGCAGCCGGAGTCGATCAATACGCTCGACGCGAAGACGATCAATATCACTGCGCTGGTGACCAACAACAATGGCTCCTTCTCGCCGAACACGTTCTCCGTCAATCAAGGCGATGTTGTGACGCTAAATCTCACCGTCGGCACAGGCGACACCTCGACCACGAATCCTTCGCATATTTTGCTGATGGAAACTTATGTCGAGCAGGGACTGAACGTGGTCAAAGGTCGCAACAACACCGTCACGTTCACCGCAACGACTCCCGGAACTTTCATTTTCGTCTGCAATCAACCGAGCTGCAGTGATCGGTTCCACTCCAACATGTTCGGCCAGATGGTCGTGAATGCCGTCGCGGCCCTCAGCATCTCCAGCATAAATCCCAATACCGGCTCTACGGCCGGGGGAACTGATATCACCATCACCGGCAGCGGCTTCCAAACCGGCGCGACTGTAACGCTCGGCGGCCTGGCCGCGACGAATGTCAATGTGA
>QHVX01000072.1:19028-20545 GCA_003222375.1 Acidobacteriota bacterium | reverse complement strand
GGTGGGGCAGCCCATCGCTCTCTCCGATCAGGTCGTACATCCGCTGCGGAAGCATCACGTCCAGAGGCCCGCGAAAGAAAATCGAAAACGCGTCGCGATGAAGCTCCTTCGGACGGGGGCGATTGTCCGCCGCGCGAATCACGCGACTGACTGTCAGATCGACGGATCGCGAATCGAGGTTGACTCGATAGGTTCGACCGACCAGCTCCAGCGCCTTTTCATAGGTCAGCGTGGCAAGGATGTCGTCGGGCATGTGCTCAACATTACACCCAGCACGTTGACATGTGCAGCACATGAAAGTATGTTCTGCACATGGGCAAAAAAATGATCCAGATTCGCAACGTGCCCGAGGCCCTGCATCGGAAGCTCAAGGCGCGGGCGGCCGAAGCGGGGATGTCGCTGTCCGACTATCTGCTGCGCGAGATGCGTAAAACCGCGGA
The DNA here is from genome assembly GCA_003222375.1 of Acidobacteriota bacterium. Lineage (GTDB taxonomy): Bacteria > Acidobacteriota > Thermoanaerobaculia > Gp7-AA8 > Gp7-AA8 > Gp7-AA10. The sequence goes on along the minus strand of QHVX01000072.1, from coordinate 20,105 downwards.
GCGGCCGACGATGGAGGAACTGATGGAGCGGCTGAAGCGTCTGCCGCCGGTCAAAGTCAGCGAGTCTCCGGCCGACATCCTCCGAGCGGAGCGCGAAGCGCGTGGTCGTCGTTGATGCCTCGGCTGTTCTGGACATCCTTCTGAACCCGCTCGAACACGAGCGGTTGCGAGAGCGACTCTTCCGCAGCGAAATGCATGCGCCACATCTGATCGACCTCGAGGTCCTTCAAGTTCTCCGGCGGTACACGTTGACTCGTGAAATGGCAGATGAACGCGCGCAGGCTGCCATCGTCATCTATCGCGCTCTCCCGATCGAACGACATTCACACGAGGTGCTTATGCAACGCGTGTGGGAGTTGCGATCCAATCTCACGGCATACGATGCTGCCTACGTCGCGCTCGCGGAACTGCTCGGCGCCCCGCTCGTAACGACCGACAGGCGACTGGCCAAATCCGCTCCGAAAATCGCTGAATTCATCCCATAGCCTCGCCTTGACGCCTTTTTAACGCCGCGGCGCCGCCTCTATCACGCTAAGTCCCTCATTTCAAGGCACCTGACGATCGTTTCATCTCCCTCCTCAACAGTCCTCACACCTCCCGCCCGATATTGGCCATGTTGAAAGGACGGTTTATGAAACGCTCAGTTCTGGTTCTCATGGCTCTCTCGATGATCCTTGCGACGTCGGCTTTCGCCGGCAGCGCCTCGACGACGAACACCAACAACATCACCGCCACGGTTGCGCCGAAATGCACGATCGGGGCGTTCGCGATCGCCTTCGGTTCGTATGACCCGTTTGCAGCCGCTCCACTCGATCAGTCCGGAACGGTCTCGATCAACTGCACCAAGGGAACCAGCGGAACGGTTTCATTCGACCTCGGCGCCAACGCGTCGGGTGCAGTTCGTCGGATGAAGGACACCGGCGCAGGCACCAACTTCCTGACTTACGAAGTCTATACGGACGCCGGCCACACGACCGTGTGGAACGCGGTGAACACAGTGGTCCTCGGCCCGGCGGTTTCGAAGAACACCGCGCTGACGGCGACTGCCTACGGCCGCGTGGCCGCCGGACAGGATGC
>QHVX01000072.1:9568-18842 GCA_003222375.1 Acidobacteriota bacterium | reverse complement strand
GCTGCCAACGGCGAGGACGTCGTGATTGCCCGCGCCGGCAGACCGGTTGCCCGGCTGGTGGCCTGGCGCCCGAACCTCGTGGCACGCAAGTCGGGAAGGATGCGTGGTCGCATCCGAGTGGCGCGTAACTTCGACGCGCCGTTGCCAGCCGACCTCTTTCAGTGAGACGGTCTTTGGATACGCATATCCTGCGGTGGTGGGTGAGCGGCGACCGCAAGCTGTCCAAGGCGCTTCGAGCCATCGAGGGCTTCGATCCACTCAGCGCCTGACGCCGATACAATGCAACGCATGCAACCCTTCTCCCTCCGCCCGCGCGAGGTCTTCGACGAGCTGCGCAAGACGGTCGTCGGCCAGGACGACGCCATCCGCGAGATCTCAGTCGCGCTGGTCAAGCATCTGGTCGGCCATCCCGCGCCTAACATTCTGCTGGTCGGCAATTCGGGATCGGGCAAGACCACGCTCATGCGCGCGGTCGAGCAGTTCCTGGCCGGACGCGCCGACCTTGCCGAATACGCGAATGTCATCCGCATCAACGCCAATGTGCTGGCCGAGGAGCGGCAGGGGTACGGGAGGGCGGTGCTGGCGCGGCTGTTCGCAAATGCGCGCAAGATCTTCGGAGCCGACGCGCCGTTCGAAGTGCTGCGTCACTCGGTCGAGCGCGGAATGATCTTCATTGATGAAATCGACAAGATCCGCGCCGATGTCCGCGGCGAGCCGAACGTGCGCGGCATCGTGGCGCAGGAAGCGCTCCTGACGCTGATGGAAAACGAGAACGTCGAATTCGAAGCGGACGGCAAGACCTACGGCATCAACTCGTCCGGCATTCTCTTCGTCGCCGGCGGTGCGTTCGAGGAGCTCTACGACAGCGTTCTGCGCCGCGCGACGATCGGTCAGGACGTCGCCCCGATGAAGCCGGTAGTCGTCGTGTCAGCATCGGGCGAAGTGCGCGAGGAAATCCCGTTTCATCTTCGCGACTACCTCAAATACGACGATCTCTTCCGCTACGGCATGACGCCGCAGTTCGTGTCGCGCTTCGAGTCCATCATCGTCCTCGACGACCTCGGCGAGCGCGAGCTCGCCAAGATTTTCGTCGAGCCGGAACAGTCGATCTTCCGCACTTCACGCGCGTACTTTGAGCGGTACGGCATCGATCTGCAGATCACGCGCGGCGCGCTCATTGCCATCGCCTGGGACGCCGCCCGCCAGAAACGCCTCGGCGCCCGCGCATTGCGCGAGACCTTCCGCCGCGTGATCCGCAACATCGAGTTCGACCCGGCCGCCAACGGCGGCGTGCTGACCATCGATGAGAACATGGTCAAGCAGGCCATCGCAGGGCGGGAGGGCGGAACGGCATCGAAACGGTGACAGACCAAAAGACCTTCTTCTCCAAACTAAAGCGCGGCCTCTTCATGACTCACACCGAGATCATCGAGAAGGTCAAGGAGTCGATGACGGCCGATCTGCCGATCGATCGAGCGGCGATCGACGGCCTCGAGGAAGGATTGTTAGGCGCGGATGTCGGCGCGGAGCTGACCACCGCCATCGTCGACCGCCTCGAGGAGCGAGTTCGCGGCGAGAACATCCGCAACATGGACCGCCTGACCGCAGTTCTTCGCGAAGAAACGCGCTCGCTGATTCCGCAGCGCGAGCCGGCGACGATCGACGTCGCGCGCGCAAAGCCGTTCGTGGTCCTCGTCGTGGGCGTCAATGGGACTGGCAAGACGACGACGATCGCAAAGCTCGCGCAGCGGTGGACATCGGAGGGAAAGAGCGTGCTGTTAGGCGCAGCCGATACTTTTCGAGCGGCCGCCATCGAGCAACTGCAGATGTGGGCCGATCGCGTCGGCGTTCCGATGGTCAAGCACAAGGCCGGATCCGATCCCGGGGCAGTTGCTCACGATGCCGTAGCGGCGGCGAAGTCGCGCGGCACCGACGTCGTCCTCATCGACACCGCCGGCCGCCTGCACAACAAATCGCATCTGATGCAGGAGCTCTCGAAAGTGCGCCGAGTGATCGAGAAAGAATTGCCCGGCGCGCCTCACGAGACGTTGCTGGTGATCGACGGAACGACGGGCCAAAACGGCGTCAGTCAGGCGGAAGCGTTTCTCGAAGCCGCAAAAGTGACAGGAATGGTGGTTACAAAACTGGATGGAACCGCGAAGGGCGGTGTGATCCTCTCGATCATGCGACAGTTCGACATCCCGGTGAAATTCATCGGAGTCGGCGAGAGCGCCGACGATCTGATTCCGTTCGACCCGAGCGCGTACGTCGACACGCTGTTCGAGTAGCAAAACTGTGTCGGCTTCAGCACTCGCGCGTGTGCGCCGTAATGCGCACAGGATGCGAATGAGCCGAATTTACGCGACCATCATCACAGCAGCCGCGATTCTGTTGACCGCCTGGGCGATCCACGCGAACGATCGCGACGATCCACCGGTGGCGGTCACGGAAACAATCACCGTGACGGCGTTGGCGCCCGATGTGACGATCGATACGCACGCGCGGCTGCGCCGTTACCTGCAGTCCTACGATCCCTACAACGTCCCGCGCGAATGTCTCGAGATCCAAACTGCCGGCGACGATCTGCTGAGCGTCGTCAATCGCTGCAAACCCGACCGCGAGGTCCTCGGGCGTTTCCACGTTGACAAGCTCACCGGCGCGGTCGTGCGACGGCGTTGAAGGTCAATCCGGCACGCGGCACTGCGGCACCCGGCACTATTTCTTACAGGTCTCCTCGTCCAGCTTCTTCCAGCCGCCGGCGTTGTCAGGCGCGAAGAACGCGTGGGTCAGCTCGTTGTCGCCTTTGCGCGTGAAGGTGTCGCGGCCGTTCATCGTCATCGATCCCATGTGCGACGGCCCTTCAAAAACGAGCTCGTCGCCGTTCCATCCTGACGATTCCTGGGTCGCGTATCCACCCATGTTGTCGACGACGCCCGCCACCAGCTTTTTCTTTCCCTCATCCCATCCCCAATAAGCGACGACTGCGAACGGATTCGGATTCTTGCTGTTCTTGTCCTCGGTGTATCGGATTTCCAACCATCTGGCATTGAGAATCCATTTGCCGGTCACGATCGCGGTCGTGGCGTGCTCCGGCCCCATCTCCGACGCGAATGATTTTCCCGTGCACTTCCAGGTACCCACGAATCCCGACAAAGTCTTGAGTTGATCGGTCCCCGTTTGAGCGAATGCCGTTGTAGCGATGAGCAAAGCAGCAGGCACGACGATGAGCTTCACGATGGTCCTCCTCTTTCGATGGCGATATCGGCTGTTTTGGCCTGCGGGATTTTACGCAAGTCGGCCGGCGCAAGCTTGATTTTCGTCGACCGATTGCCGCCGCCGACGATGACGTAGTCGTTCTCCATGATGCGATTGTCGATGTAGAGCGGAATCGCATCCGGGAGCCCGAACACCGTCACGCCGCCGATCGCCTGTCCCGTAACCGCTTTCGTCTCTTCCGCCGATGCGAACGACAGCCGTTTGATGCCCATCAATTTGCTCACGGCGTGGTTGACGTCGATCTTCGTCGTCGCGAGCACGAGGCATACTGAATACTGCTTTGGTTCGGTCTTCGATGCGATCAGGATGGCGTTGGCAGCGTGATCGCGCGGAATGTTGTAGTTCGCGCAGAAAACGTCAGTGTCCGCCCATTCCGGATTGCATTCGAGCACTTCGCATCGCACGCTGAGGGCTTGGATGGCGCGCGCGACCGCGGGATCTACTTCGGACATAGGTCAGTTTAATCACCACAGAGCACACAGAGATCACAGAGACTGTCTCTGTGCACTCTGTGTTCTCTGTGGTGATCTATTTGAGGCATGGCAAATCGACGCGGCTGACGCGATCCGCAACGACCCGAGCGCTGCAGCCTTCGATGCGATATTCGCCCGGCGGGAGGCCGAGGAATCCGTAGAAGCCGCTGCCATCGGTCGTGGTGGTGCGATTTACGTCCGTGGATTCGATCGTGATCGTCGCGCCGTCCTGATGCGTGTATCCCATCACGCTTCCCAAAGCCGACGGGATCTTCGCGGGCGGTGCAGTGCTTTGAGAGAAAATCGGCGCGCGTGAGTTTTCAAAACGCAATTTGCCATTCGCGTCGCGTCCGCTCGATACGGCCGCCGCAAAATCCTCGTTGGGATGTTTGGGCGTGAACTTGCCGGGGGCGTAGAGCGAATATGGATTGCGGCGCAGCGCGGTATTGGTGCTGTTGTCTGCGGTCGTCCACGGCGCGGTGTCGCCGACCGCGAACATCAGAATTCCATCCGCTCCCGCTTTGCGCGCGCGTCGTCCTTGCCGCAGTGTGCCTTCGATGCCGTTCATGTACGCGCCGATCCCGGCGATCGCCAGCCGCCCGTTTTCGTGAGCGGCGGTGGTCGTGAATTTCAACCAGTCGTCGAACTGCGCACGCTCACGCGCGACGTGCTCCCGCTTGTAGAGCATGGGGCTCGCGAGGTCGATGATGCCCTCGCGCAGCCAGCCGTCCCAATCCTGAAAAACGTGGTTATAAGCATCGGTCTCATGAAAACCGCCGCTGTGGCCCGGCCCGCTCGACCACGCCACCAGCGCCGCCGAGACGACGATCGAGGGCTTCATGGCGGTCGCATGCAGATAGAGGCGCCGGACGAATTGCGTGACCTGATCGCGTCGCCACTGATTCCACAGCGGATCGTTACTGCGCGGAAATCCATTGTCATTGAGCTTCGCCTGATCGCCGTAACGCGCTTTGAAACGCGCGACGCTGACCGCGTTGTATCCCACATTCGCGCCGCCGTTGCGATCGACCGGCGCTTCGGGATAGCGCACGCGATCGAGGTGGATGCCGTCGATGTCGTACTTGTTGATGAGGTGCAGCAGCACGTCGATGGTGTACGTCGCCGCATCGGGGTGGCCGAGGTCGATGTACCAGTCTTCGCCGTGACGCTGTCCGCCGTAGCTCGTTCCCTTGGCGTTAGGCGGGATCGATCGCGTGGCCCATTGCTGCTGACCGCTGTACGGCCGTCCGTCCGTGGCGTCCCAAACGTGTTGCAGAAAAACGTGCTTCGGATCCTTCGGGATCGCGTTCAAGGGATCGCCGTGGAAGACGGCGCCGATGATGACAAATGCGTGCACTTGAATCGCATGCGCGTGCGCCTGCTCGATGAGGTAGCGGAACGGGTCGAAGGTCCACTTTCCCTCCGCATCGCTCTCGCCGACGCCGGGCACTTCCGTCAACGGCTCTTTCGAATCGAGATACCACGAATCACCGCGACGTCGGACTTCGACAAAGAGCGCGTTGGCGTGACTCTGTTCGGCAACCTCAATCACGCGATCGATGTCGTGATGCGTGCCGAGAGGAGTGTGGAAGGTGTCGACCCAGTAGGCGCGGTATTCAAAGCAGAAGGCAGAGGGGAGAAGGCAGAGCAGAAGGCAGAAGGCAGAAAGCAGAAGGCAGAAGTATTTGGGCCGCAATTCTGACATTGTAGCTGCTGTGCGCCCGATCAAAACGCTCGAGCGCGTGCTCTCCAAAGCCGGCATCGGTTCGAGGACCGAGGCCAGGAAGTGGATCGGGGAGGGACGGGTGCGCGTCAATGGCCGTGTGGTGCGCGATGGCGATCAATGGATCGATCTCAAACGCGATCGCGTCGCCTTCGATGGCAAGCCCCTCGGCAAGACCGAACGCGTCTATCTGTTGTTTTACAAACCGAAGGGTTACTTGACGACTTATCGTGATCCGCAAGGCCGGCCGACGATTTACGATCTCCTCCCAAATCAGGATCGCTATCTGTTTCCGGTCGGCCGTCTCGATCTCGACACGAGCGGGCTGCTCATTCTTACGAACGACACCGCGTTCGCGGAACGCCTCACCAATCCCGATTACAAAGTGCCGAAGACGTATCTCGTCAAAGCTTCGAAGCCGATCACGGACGCGCAGCTCCAGCAGCTCCGTGACGGCGTCGAGCTGCGGGATGGCGCGACACGACCGGCGAACGTGAGGCGTATTGCCGCAAACAAATTCGAGATCACGATCACCGAAGGACGCAACCGCCAGGTCCGCCGCATGGTCGAAGTGTTCGGTGCGAAAGTGCTCAAGCTCGTGCGGGTCGCGATCGGGAGGATCCGTATCGGAGATTTGAAGATTGGGAAAGTGAGGGAGCTAACGCAGCAAGAGCTGAAAGGACTGAGGACTGAGGACTGAGTGGGTGGGACTCAGTCCTCAGTCCGCAGTCCTCATCACTTCTTCGACGACGCTCCACCCATCGCGCCACGCACCGCCCATCAACAGTCCGGCCGATGCGAGATAGATCGCGATGTCGCGGCGATCGAATTGCGATTCGAGATCGCGCACCGCCGAGCGAACGGCATCGACGGTCGGCGGTTTGTAGTCGTCGACCTCGATCGACCCGTTGACGTGGGGAATGCCCCAGCGGTCGAGGAACGCCGCCAGCATCGTATTGGCCTCGTGGGTGTGGTATTGCATGAGCGCGGTCTCGAACGTCTGCTCGAAATCGGTGGTGCCGATGCGTGACGCCAGCAGCTCGCTCTTCTTTTCGGCCGGCATTTTCCGGATCGTCTCGTCGCGAAAATGCAGCGACTTCGCGAGCAGCGCCGTCGCGACTGCTTTCGTCGGCGCGTCGGCATAACGCCAGAAGGCGCGCAGGATTCGCTGCCGCCGCTGGTCATCGGCGAGCTCGCGCAAAATGCGGCGCGTGTTCCAGTCAGTCACGGGTTGTATCGCCGGGTCGGTACGCCTTCAGTTTTACTGATGCTCATCTCGGCCATCGTCCGGATCAACTTTTTGCCGGCGGCGTCCGCGCTCGCGTATGCCTCACACAGCATGTCGACCTCTTCGGGCGACTCTGCTTCCGAAACTGTGAATCCGTTGGATGGTTGATCGGGACGGCTGGTGCTCGTCCGTCGCCATATTCCCTCGACCAGCTCGCAGCGCAGGAAGTCGGTGCCCTCGCCGGTTTGAAAGACCTGTGCCGCGCCGGCGGGGATGCCGCGCGCATTTGCCTTCTGTTCGTCGAGCGCGCGCGCGACGATGTCGGCGATCATCTGCCGAAGCGCGGTGGCCGACTCGCCGATTGCCCTCGTGATCCGCAGACCTGCGTGATAGGTGCTTTTCTCGTCGGCGCTCTTGGCGAGTTTGTGGAGGTTGTTCGATGTCACGTCGCCGTCGACCTCGATCGATTGCCCTTCCCAGTCGAACGCGACGCGGACCGCTTGGCCGGCTTGAGGAACTCCGCCCTGATGCGCGATGCGCAGACCTTCCACCGAAGCATCGATGACGTACACGCGGGCGTCCCCGATCCGCGCCGCCAGCGGGCGGGACAGCCTCACCCTTGATACTTTTCGCCTCTCTTTTGGGGGTTGCGCCACCGCGGAGAATTGTACGCGATCCGAAAAGGCCTCTCAGCCCACCGCAACTCGCGCGTCTTCATAGGATTGCACAGAGTGATGTGCATCACGCCTGGGTGGCGCGCAAGTTGAAAATAAAAATGGCCCAAGGAACGACAGGACTTCAAAAATGAAACCCTTTCCGGAGCGCCGTATCACCGACGTAGTCGATGGAAGTGCATCGATCGACATGACCGCTCTCATCGTCGACGACGAATCGAGCTATCGCACCTACATCCGAGCGCTGGCTGAGAAAGTCGGCTTTACGGTCGACGAAGCGGCCGATGGCAACACCGCGCTCGAAAAGCTTTCGAAAACTGCATTCGATGTCCTCATCGTCAACCTCGACACGCCGGGCATCGAGGGCCTCGAGCGGATGGCGCCGAAGGAGACCTACTCCGTGCTCCTCACGTCCCGCGAAGACGTCGACAAGAAAATCGCGGCCCTGGAAGCCGGGTACGACGATTTTCTTTCGAAATCAGCCACCGAGCTGGAGGCCGTCGCGAAGCTCGTCGGCGCACGCCGGATGGTGACGCGGCAACAGACGTTCACGCATCTGGTGCGCGATCTGTACGGCCTCGCTTCACGCGATGAGCTCACCGGTCTGTTCAATCGCCGCATCCTCTTCTCGGAGACCGAGAAGCTGATCAGCAGCGGCGCTCCGGTCAGCTTGCTCTTGTTCGATCTCGACGATTTCAAGCGCGTCAACGACACGTTTGGTCATGTCGTCGGCGATCGCGTTCTCCGCGACGTCGGTGCGCTCTTCCAGCGCAGCACGCGTCCGGAGGACCTGGTGGGGCGGTATGGCGGAGACGAGTTCATCATGGTCGTCAGCGGATCGCCGTTCTATCTCGTCGAATCGATCGCTGAGCGTCTCGCCAGCGACATCAACGACTTGACGTGGCACATCGGCAACGACGAATTCAGCGTCGGCGTGTCGGTCGGAATTGCGTCGTCGCACTTCCTGGACGATGCGACGATCACGCAGCTTCTCGATGCCGCCGACCGCGATCTCTACAAGAACAAGTGGGTGCGGAAGCATCCCGACCAGTTGCGCTCGGCCGCCTCGCGCGACGTGCAGTTGCCTCTTCCGGCAGCAGTTCGCGAGATCGAACCGAAGAAACCGGCTGTCGTGATAAGTTCCAAAGATTCGCCGATTTTTTCAACTCGCTGATCGCGGCACGACGCTGCGCACCGAAGTCATCGGGGGCGTGACGACCTTCCTCGCGATGGCGTACATCATCGTCGTCAATCCCGCGATTCTGAAATTCGCAGGACTGCCGGTCGGACCGAGCACCGTCGCCACAATTCTCGTTGCGGCAATCGGATCGTTACTGATGGGCCTGTGGGCGAATCGTCCGATCGCGGTCGCACCGTACATGGGCGAAAACGCGTTCATCGCGTTCGGCCTGGCCGCCCTCGGTGTGACGTGGCAGCAGCGCCTCGGCGCGGTCTTCATCAGCGGCATCGCTTTTCTGATCATCACCTTCGCAGGATTGCGGACGTGGCTCGCGAACGCGATCTCACCGAGCCTCAAGTACAGTTTCGCGGTCGGCATCGGGCTGTTTCTCGCTTTCATCGGCCTCAACGAAACCGGAATCGTGACGAAAGCCGAGGCGGTGCCGGTGAAGATCGGCAATCTGCGATCGACGGAGGTTCTGCTCGCGATCGGCGGCTTCATCGTGATCATGGTTCTGATGCATCGCCGCATCCTCTTCTCGGAGACCGAGAAGCTGATCAGCAGCGGCGCTCCGGTCAGCTTGCTCTTGTTCGATCTCGACGATTTCAAGCGCGTCAACGACACGTTTGGTCATGTCGTCGGCGATCGCGTTCTCCGCGACGTCGGTGCGCTCTTCCAGCGCAGCACGCGTCCGGAGGACCTGGTGGGGCGGTATGGCGG
>QHVX01000072.1:535-9490 GCA_003222375.1 Acidobacteriota bacterium | reverse complement strand
ACGCGGTCTCCTGCATGATCAGCGGCCTGCTGGGAACCTCAACCAGCGGCGCGTACATCGAATCGGCGGCTGGAATCCGCGACGGAGCGCGCACCGGCCTGGCTGCCGTCACGACCGGACTTCTCTTCGCGCTCTCGCTTTTTTTCATTCCGCTCGTCGAACCGCTGCAGCAGCTTCGATTCGCGTATGGGCCCGCGCTGATCGCCGTCGGAGTGTTGATGCTCGATTCGATCAAGAAGATCGACTTCGATGATCTGACCGAGCTCGTTCCTGCATTCGTAACAATTACCATGATGATTTTTTCTTACAATATCGCGAATGGGTTGACCGCCGGGCTGGTCTTGTACCCGGTGTTGAAGCTCCTCACCGGCCGATGGCGCGAAATCAGCGGCGGCTCAGTCGTGCTGGCCGTGCTTTGCCTCGTCTACTACATCTTCGGGTTGCCGCATTGATGTCGGTTGAGACTCTCATCCGACAGATTCCGAAAGCGGAGCTTCACATTCACATCGAAGGGTCGCTCGAGCCTGAGCTGATGCTCGAGATTGCCGAGCGCAATGGCGTGAAGCTGCGGTACCGATCGGTCGACGAGCTTCGCCGCGCGTATAACTTCAGCGATCTGCAGTCGTTTCTCGACGTTTACTACGCAGGCGCCAGCGTCCTTCGCAAAGAGCGCGATTTCTACGACATGACGGCGGCCTATCTGCGCCGCGCGGCCGCGGACAACGTGCGTCACGCCGAGATCTTCTTCGATCCGCAGACGCACACCGGCCGCGGGATCGCATTCGAAACGGTGATCAACGGAATCACGGCCGCGTTGCGCGATGGCCCGATCTCGACGCGATTGATCCTCTGCTTCCTTCGGCATCTCAGCGCGGAGTCGGCGATGGAAACGCTCGAGCAGGCGTTGCCGTTCAAGGATCGCCTGGTTGCGGTCGGCCTCGATTCTTCCGAGGTGGGGAATCCGCCGTCGAAATTTGCGGCGGTCTTCACGCGCGCACGATCAGAAGGATTGCGGGCGGTCGCGCATGCAGGAGAAGAGGGGCCGCCTTCCTACATTCGCGAAGCGCTCGACATCCTGGGCGTTTCGCGCATCGATCACGGCGTGCGATGCGTCGAGGATTCGCAACTCGTCGGCGAGCTGGCCGCGCGGCGCATTCCGCTCACAGTCTGTCCGCTGTCGAACGTGAAGCTTCGCGTTTTCCGATCGATCAAAGACCACAATCTGCGGACGCTGCTCCGTCGCGGCATCGTTGCCACCATCAATTCCGATGATCCGGCTTACTTCGGCGGCTACGTCGATCTCACCGAATCGGAGGTGCGGCAGCTCGCGCGGAACTCCTTCGAGGCGAGCTTCCTGTCGGCCGAGGAGAAGGCTACTTACATTCAGCCGGCTTGAAGCCCTGGCTGACCGCGACGCTCTTCGCGAGCAGGTACGCGTTTTCGGGATGATTCGCGCAGTCCTTCGGATAGTAGAGCTTCGTTTTGTTATCGGCGTAAACCTGCGAGAACATCGGCTGCGGCGGCTCTTCGACGCGCACAGGGCGAGGTGGAGGCTCCGGTGCCTGTTGCGTGACGGCGTCAAAGGTCGCGTGCGTCGTCGTCGCGGGAATGATCGACGCCTGCGCCTGCTGCGGCTGCACCACAACCGGTGGCCGCGGCCGCGTGGGAGTGGCCATCGCGCCGGCGAAAATAAGAACCGCGCCCGCAAGCGTCGTGAAAAATCCCTTCTTCGCCTCGTCCCAATGGGTGATCACGAAATAGAGGGCGACGAAGGGCACGAAGAAACAGCCCAGGCCCCACCACACGCTGTCCCGGAAAGCGAGCCAGACGACCATGACCCAGCCGACGAGGTAGACGATGAAACCAACCAGAGCGAGGGCTGCACCCACAACGGACTCCTTGAATTGATTTGGATTTGGACCAACAATTCTAACATGTCGAATGCCTCCCTCATCTGCGACCTCGCCCGCCAGTTCTATGACCTCGGATGGGTCACCGGGACGGGGGGCGGCATCTGCATTCGTGATGGCGATCACGTGCTGATCGCGCCGAGCGGCGTGCAGAAGGAGCGGATGACGCCCGATCAGATGTTCACATTCTCTGTCGACGGGCAGCTCCTCGATCGCCCGCTCGATCCGGCACTGCGCCCGTCCGAGTGCACTGCTCTCTTCATGACGGCCATTCGCCTACGCGATGCCGGTGCCGTGATTCATTCGCATTCCATGCACGCCATGATCGCCTCGCTGCTGTTCGAACGTGAGTTCGTCATCTCCGAGATCGAGATGATCAAAGGCATCGAGGGGATGAGCTTTCACGATCGCCTGGTCGTGCCCATCATCGAAAACACCGCGCACGAATGCGATCTCGCGGCGTCATTGGAGGCTGCCATCCGGGCCTATCCGCAGACGAAAGCGGTGCTGGTGCGTCGCCACGGCGTCTACGTCTGGGGCCGCGACTGGGTGAGCGCCAAGACGCATGCCGAGTGCTACGATTACCTCTTCCGCGCCGCGGCGGAGATGCGGCGCTTAGGAGTCAGCGATGCGAGCTTTTCTTCTCAACCAACCGACGCGTACGCTCGGCGCTGAAGAGCTGCGCCAGTTCGGAGTCCTGCATCAGCGATTGCCGGTCGAGGCCCGCGCCGGCGAGATGGCGCGCATCAAGCGCGAACGCGGCTACGTGGAAGAAGACGAAGTCGCGCTGTCGCCCGACACGCCGAACCTCGACGCCATCTGCGCGAAGTTCGACAAGGAGCACTACCACACGCTCGATGAGGTGCGCTTCGTGGTCGACGGCGAGGGCATCTTCGACGTCCGCAATCAAAAGGATCAGTGGGTGAGGATCGAAGTCGACAAAGGGGATCTGATCATCATCCCCGCCAACACCTACCACCGCTTCTTCCTGAGGGACTCGAAGAAGATCCGCTGCGTGCGCCTCTTCCTGAACAACGAAGGCTGGGCCCCGCTGTATCGGGACGCGGCGGTTACGGCGTAACTACGCGCACGTCTTCGCGGCGATCGCGCGCGCGCACTGATCGATATCACCGCATTCGCATCGCGAGATTTTCTGCAGGGCGGCGCGCATCACGTCGATCTTCTGCGACATCGCCTCGAGCTCGACCAGCTTCGTCGCTGCAAGATGCGACCACCGCGCGTCCGAAAAGCCGTCGATCAACATCCGGATCTCCTTGAGACTGAAGCCGATTTTCTTCGCGAAGACGATCAGCGCCATGCGCTCGACCGCGTCTGGCCCGTAGACGCGTTTTCCACCGATTCTCTTTTCGGGCGCGATCAGCCCGCGCGCTTCGTAGTAGCGCACGGTGGAAGGTCGGACGCCGACGCGGCGCGCCACTGAACCAATTCCGAGCATCGCGATCATTATCGCATCGCTCTCCGTCACGAAACATTGACAGATCGCGTGTTGACCTCAACTCGACTTGAAGTCCTAACGTGTGTGCATGATGAAACGCTTAGTTCTCTTTCTCCTGTCCATGTGCTGTGTGATTCCCGTGCTTCCGGCAACCAAAGACTCGCCCTTCGCCTGCGATCTCTATGCGTTTTCGCCGGAGATTCGCAAGAGGCATTTCGATGAGCTGGGTCCCGCGCTGCGGGCCGTCAAGAGCGGCGTCCGCGAGCTGCCCAATGGTTACGAATTCAAGTTCCCATCCGACCCGAAGACCGTCGCGATGATCATGGAGTGGGCCGCCCAGGAGAAGCTGTGTTGCCCGTTCTTCGACATCGAAGTGCGTCTCGATCGCGAGGGTGGTCCGGCATGGCTGCGTTTGACCGGACGGCCGGGAACGAAAGAGTTCATCCGCGTCGACGGCGCGGCGTGGATCAAGTGATGTTCGCCGACCGCGACACGTAACTACGCGTTTCTCCGCCGCAGGAGTAAGCTCTCGCCAACATTCAAGGTCGCTGCGGCATCACGAAGAAGCGGATGCCCATTTCTGCCGTGTTGCCGCTCCGGACGGAAAGGAGCGATATGAGGCGGAGTTTTCAGATTTTCGTTGTCGCAATCTCTCTCTTATTTCTTCTCGCCTTAGGCGCGCTGGCGCAATTCCAGTCGGGGAACATCTACGGTACGGTGAAGGCCAAGGACGGCTCACTGCTCCCCGGAGTCACCGTGACGCTGACGGGAGTCGGCGCGCCACGGACGTTCGTCACGGACTCCAGCGGAAGTTTTCGATTCCTGAATCTTTCGCCAGGGTCATACAGAGTGAAGGCGGAGTTGACGGGAATGGGAAGCGCCGTCCGCAACGCTGTCCCGGTCAGCGTCGGTCAAAACACCGAGGTTGATGTGGTGATCTCGCCGTCAGTTGCGGAATCGATCACGGTCACAGCAGATGCGCCGCTGATCGATACGCGCAAGACCGGAACGGGCGCCATCGTCACCCACAACGAGTTGGAGCAGCTTCCGACCGGTCGCGATCCATTCGTCATCATGGGACTGGCACCGGGCGTCCTGCTCGATCGCGTGAACGTGGGCGGGTCGGAAAGCGGTCAGCAGGACATCGTGGTCGCTCGAGGGGCCTCCGATGCGCAGAAGACGTTCAACGTCGATGGCGTGAACATCACGGATGTCGGCTCGGTCGGCAGTACGCCCACCTATTACGACTTCGATTCGTTCGAAGAGATCCAGGTCACCACCGGCGGCAGCGATCCGCGCATTCAGACGCCGGGCGCGCAATTGAACATGGTCACCAAGCGCGGCACAAACGATTTCAAAGGCAACGCTCGCTATTACCTGGCGCCGCACCAGTGGGAAGCGACCGCGAAACCATCCGGCGAAGCCGCGAAGTATCTCGAGAACGGCAACTCGATCAATCGCAACTCGAATGTCGCCGGTGATGTGGGTGGTCCAATCCTGCGCGATAAGCTCTGGTTCTGGGGCGCGTACGCCAAGCAGAACATCAAGCTGTTCGTTGGCCAGCCGATCGGTGCGCCGGTGAATCCCGACGACACTATCCTGAAAGACTGGAACGCCAAGATCAATCTTCAGCTCGTTCCGAACAACAGCGGAACGTACTTCTACACCTACGGCGACAAGCTGAAGTTTGGCCGTTATGCCGACGCCCAGCATCCCCCCGATGCCACCGTCAATCAGAGCGGTCCAACGCACATGTACAAATTCGAAGACACCCAGATCTTCAATCAGAACTTGTACCTGACAGCGTTGTACTCGCACGTGCTCAGCCCATTCGCATTCGCGCCTTCGGCCGCGGCCAATGGGGAGCACCAGCCGTACATCGATGCCGACGGCGTGTGGCACCGCGGCTATTTCACCTACAGCACGTCGCGGCCGCAGGATTCCTATCGCGGCGATGGTTCGTACTTCTTCAAGACCGGCACCCTCACTCACGAATTGAAGTTTGGATTCGGATACCGCAAGGCTCCGGTGACCTCTCTCAGCACCTTTCCGACCACCAACGTCCTCGGCGACTTCTCTCAGGGGAGTGGCAAGCCGGGTGAGGGTGTGGCTCTGCTGACGCGTTCGGGGAGAAACGATTACATCGTCAAGTACAACGACGCCTACTTCGGCGACACGCTGACGTTCGGCAATCTCACGATCCAGGCCGGTCTCCGGTACGATAACCAGAGGGGCCGCAACGCCGCGCTGACGTTCGATGCCAATCCGCTCGCGCCGGATGTCCTGAAAACGGTCGTGCTTCCCGGCGACACACGCGACGTGAAGTGGAACAGCGTTTCACCGCGCGTCGGCGCCACGTTCAAACTCACGAACTCCACCGTTCTGCGCGGGTCGTACAACCGCTACGTCAATCAGCTCGGCGGCGACGTCATGAGCGCAGGGAATCCGTTCAGCTACTCCGCCGGCCTGTATTTCTACTGGACGGACAAGAACGGCGACAAAACCGTCCAGCGCAGCGAAATCGACTTCGCCGGCGGCGTCTACGGGCCTTATGGCAACATCGATCCCGACAATCCCAACTCGAACGTCAGAAGCGCGCGCTTCGATTACAACATGAAGCCCCCGAAGACCGATGAGCTGATCGGCGGATTCGAGCATCAGTTGTTTGGCGACTTTGCCATCGGGGCCGATTACTCCTACCGCAAGTTCACCGACTTCTGGTGGCAGGTTCACGAGAAGCATCAGGGGCAGGGGGATTTTCTCGGAGCGGCAGATTTCGACTGCACCTCAGCGGCGACGCACGTCACAGGAAACCTGCCAAATGGCAAGAGCGTCACCATCGTCAACTGCAAACAGACCGTTGCTGCTCCGTTTACGGTCATCACGAATCGTCCGAATTACAACCAGACCTATAACGGCTTCGACATCTATGCCACCAAACGGATGTCCAGCCATTGGTCAGGACGGGCGAGCTTCACCTGGAATGACCGCAAGCAGCACATCACGGGCGATCGCGGCATCGAAGATCCAACCCATCTGCTGCAGCCTCCGAATCTGATCTTCAACAACTTCTTCGGTTGTTCGAGCTGCGACGGATCTATCGCGGTCGACAAGTCGTATGGCACCCACACGAATACCTACATCAATGCGCGATGGCAATACGTTCTGATGGAAGACCTCGGCACAACGCGAAATCCGAACATGATGGAGCTCGATCTCCGGCTCGCGAAGGACATCAAGATTGGGCCAGCCGGCTTCGAAGTCGCGATGGAAGGGTTCAACATCACGAACACTCGAACTGTCCTGCAGCGCAACAACCGTATCTATCGGAGCCTGGGGACGCTGAATGCCAAGGGTAACGCGATCGAGGAGGTCATGAGCCCGCGCATTTTCCGCCTGGCCGCAAAACTGTTCTTTTGATTCCAAGTTGTTCGCATCAGCCGCCGGGCTATCATGGCCCGGCGGTTTTTTTTCATGCGACGTCTACTTCTGCTCCTCGCTCTGGCAGTCGTGGCATGCAATCGCGGCCGAGTCAGCCCATCCAATCGAACCCCGGTCATCCTGATTTCGATCGATACTCTGCGATCGGATCATCTTCCCGCTTACGGATACCGGGACGTCGATACTCCGAACATCGATGCGCTTCGCGCCGACGCAATTCTCTTCCAGCGCGCTTACTCGCACGTTCCGCTGACCTTGCCCTCGCATACCACGATGTTCACGGGTTCTCTCCCGGCGCAGAACGGTGTCCGCGACAACCTCGGATTTCGCCTGGGGCCTTCTGTGCCGACGCTGCCGGAGCTGTTGAAGAAGAACGGCTATGCCACGGCTGCGGCGGTTTCGGCGTTTGTGCTACGCCGTGAAACGGGAATCGCCCGCGGCTTCGACGAGTATGACGATCAGATCGATCCGGCGAACAGCGGCGCGAACGTCGGTCGCGTGCAGCGCGACGGCGGCGAGACCGAAAAGATCGCGAAGCGATGGATCGCTGCCCATGGCCGGCAGCCTTTTTTTTACTTCCTGCATCTTTATGAGCCGCATACGCCGTACGATCCGCCCGAGCCCTATCGAAGCCGGTATCGGTCGAAGTACGACGGCGAGATCGCGCGCGCGGATGCGATCGTCGGTGACTTCGTGGCGTTCTTGAAAGCGCAACGCATCTATGAGGATGCCGTAATTGTCCTGCTGTCGGATCACGGCGAAGGACTGCACGACCACGGGGAAGCGGAGCACGGCATCTTCGTGTATCGCGAAGCTCTTCAGGTTCCGCTGATGATCAAGCTGCCTCACGAATGGGAGAGCGGCAAATCGGTCTCGACGCCGGTGCAGCTCAGCGACGTTTTCCCGACGCTCTGCGAAATCACCGCCACCGCGGCTCCGCGCACCGAGGCGATCTCTCTGCTCGCGATCGCGGATGGCGCGATGCCCAAGCGCGCAATTTACTCCGAGACATTCTTTCCAAAGTTTCATTACGGCTGGCACGATCTCCATTCGCTGATCGACGGCGACCGGCACTACATCCACGCGCCGAAAGCAGAGCTCTACGATCTGATCGCCGACGCGGCCGAGAAGCAAAACCTCATCGAGCCGGAGCGCCGTCGTGCCTTCGCGATGCGCGCATCGATCCTGCCGCTGATTCAGGCCTCGGCCGTCCCGACCGCTGTTTCACCCGAGGAGGCAAAAAAACTCGCAGCCCTCGGTTACCTCGGGCAAGCCGCGCCAAGCGATGCTGCGCTGCCCGATCCGAAGGACAAGATCGCCGTCTCCGACGAGCTGCGGACAGCGTTCACCCTTTATGAAAAAGGCGAGTACCCCCAAGCTCTTCCGCTTCTTCAAAAGCTGGCAGCGGAAAACGATCGCATGCTCGACGTCTGGGACATCCTCGCTCGAACGCTCGATCGGATGGGAAACACTGACGAAGGGATCGAAGCTGCGAAGCATGCATTCCGGCTCTCACCCAACACGACCCATCTCGCGCTGCTCATCGCGTCGATGGCGTTGGAGCGGCATCGCCTCGACGAGGCGCAGCGGCATGCCGAGCTTGCGCTCGATGTCGAGCCCGGGCTGGCGCACGATCTCCTCGCGCGCGTTGCGCTGGCGCGCGGCGATATGGCCGGCGCTGAACGCGAAGCCCATCTCGCTCTGCAGTCGCGTGACCGCGTCTTCGCGCTGCTCACCCTGGCGCGCATCGAGCTGCGTCGCAACAATCCGGCGGCCGCTCTCGCATATTGCGATCGCGCCATCGCGTTTCTTTCCACGCGGAAGGCAAGCGGAGTCAAAGATCTCTACTTCGTTCGCGGCGACGCTCTCGCCCGTATGGGACGAGACGCGGAAGCCGAGCAGGCCTTCCGGCAAGAGATCGAATATTTCCCGCGCGACCCGCAGCCCTACAAGAATCTGATCCTTCTGTACGTAACGGAGGGAAGGAACGCCGATGCCACGCGACTGGTCTATCAGCTCGTCGAAAAATCGCCGATCCCGCGATCATACGCCGCGATCTCGACGACCTTGAAAGCCATCGGCGACGATCGCGGTGCACGCTACTGGGTCATCCAGGGCCTGAGGAACTTTCCCAAAGACGCGACGCTG
>QHVX01000072.1:0-523 GCA_003222375.1 Acidobacteriota bacterium | reverse complement strand
ACCTCTTCATTCGAGGGCCGCTCGCGGTAGTCGCTTTCGATTTTCGTCCAGCGAATCCGTCCCGACTGATCGAGCACGAACACCGATGGATGCGGAACGCCATTGGTGTAAGCCGCATCGCGCAACCGATAACGATCGATCGCGACCGACCGCACGTCAGAAAGAAAAGAAAAGCCGACGGGACCGCGGCCGTCGGCCGCGATCTTTCGTGCAAGATCGCGACTCTTCGACGCCGGATCAGGACTGATCGCAAAAATACGAACATCAGGAAATGCGCGGGCCAGGTCGCGTAGTCCGACTAACTGCCGGACGCAGTACGGTCACCAATACCCGCGATAAAACACGAGCACGACTTTGTGCCCGCGCGTTTCCGAGAGCCTCACCGCTTTTCCATTTTGATCGGGAAGAGTGACGTCGGGCGCTTGTTGGCCGACGCTGAGCGCGACGGCCAGCATCAATGCGAATGGATTCATTACCGAGTATCGTAACGCGCGTGCGAAGGCTCGTGCTATTGCTCCTCCTT
>QHVX01000436.1:4801-7839 GCA_003222375.1 Acidobacteriota bacterium | reverse complement strand
CGGATGCGCGACCGCTTCACGAACGGCGCGGAAGAGCGCACGCTCGAACAAGGCACGCTGCTGCTCGACACTTCAAACGGCAAGCGGATGTGGTCGTCGACGTTTTGCGGAACGCCTTGCCCCGCCAAGCAGCGCAACAATAAAGAATATCTGGCGAAGGGCTCGTACTTCCTCAGTACTCGCGCCATTGGCAATCACAGCATCGTCGGCGGCTACGACGACTTCCACCAGCTCCGCAACGAGAACAATTTCCAATCGGGAAGCGACTTCCGCGTTCACGGCATCATCCTGTGCGACAAGGGCGGCATCGCGGTGGCCTGCTCGTCGACCACGTCGTCGCAATTGACGTCGACCAATGTTTACTTCGGCACCGATACCAGCGCGGGCGAGATCGAATACGACCCGGTGCCCTCGCTGTCGCACACATCAAATTTCGCGGTGCGCTCGCTTTTCATCAACGACAAATGGGACCTGAATCCGCATTGGAGCTTCAACGTCGGCGGCCGATACGACAAGGCCTACGGCAGCGATCAGGCAGGCCACAAGACCGTCGATGACAGCGCGATGAGCCCGCGCCTGGCCGCAAATTTCGATCCGAAGGGCAACGGTCGCAATCGATTCAGCATCAGCTACGGCCGCTACGTTTCGAAAGTCGATCAGGGACCCGCAGATCAAACCGCGACCGCCGGCCGTTACGCGTCGTACTACTGGGACTACAAAGGACCGGTCATCAACGCGCCAGGGACGCCGATCAGCCAGCTCGTTCCTACCGACCAGGTGATCAAGCGTGTTTTCGATTGGTTCAACTCTGTCGGTGGAACGAAAGCCGGCCCGCCGCTTCTGACGGACGCTTTTGTTCCGGGTACCACCAATCGATTCGAGCATTCGTTGCAGGCGCCGTACATGGATGAGGTCACCGCCGGGTACGGACTGACTGTTGGCAGCCGCGGCTACGTGCGTGCCGATTACATCCACCGCAAGTGGGCAGAGTTCTATTCGGTGCGGCGAACGATCGCGACCGGGAAGGCAGTCGATCCCAACGGCATCACGTTCGATCAGGGCATCATCGAAAATCGCTCGAACGATTTGAGCCGTCGTTACAACGCGCTGCAATTGCAGGGCAACTATCGATCGATGAAGGCCCTCACGGTCGGCGGCAATTACACCTAAGCTACCCGGAATATACCGGCTTCGCGCAGAACAATCCGGTCGGCTACCTCGGTCCCGACATGCGGCAGCGCGCCAATCTATGGGCGCAATACGATCTGCCGACGACGGTTGGAACTTTCAACTTGTCGCTGCTCCAGCGTTACCACTCAGCACTTTCGTATTCCGCTGTCGGAACGATTGACGTGCGCAAAGGCGCCTCGAATGGACCCGCAGACGGTGTGGTCAATCCCGGCTATTCCACGCCTCCGACGAACGTCAGTTACTACTTCAGCGATCGCGGTGCCTTCCGCGTCGACAGCATCTCGTCGACGGACCTGGGCGTGAATTGGTACCTGCCGACGATTCGCGGCGCACGTCTGTTCATCGAGACCGATCTGCTGAACGTCTTCGACCAGCAGGGAATCGAGAATCCTGTTGCAGTCGACAAGACGGTTCTAACGCGCCGTCAGACGACTTGCCTGCAGACCGGCACGAGCACCCGCTGTACGGCCTTCAATCCATTCACGCAGACGCCACAACAGGGCGTGAATTGGCAAAAGGGGCCGAACTTCGGGACGCCGACGTCGGCCTCGGCATATCAGCAACCGCGAACGTATCGCTTCTCAGTGGGCTTGAAGTTTTAGTCTGAACGGGGGGCGGGCCTCGGCTCGCCCTCCCGACGGACTGAAGCAAATGAAAATTTTCTTCGTCCTTCTACTCGTCCCTTATGCGCTGTTCGCGCAGGCCACGAGCGGCAATCTCCTCGGAACCATTACCACAGACGGCAGACCGCTGGCAGGCGTCTCGGTGACGGTGACGTCGCCCTCGCTGCAGGGCATGCGTACCGCGATCAGCGGCGAGGCTGGCGGTTACAACTTACCGTCTCTTCCGCCCGGCGACTACACAGCCATTTTCGAGATGTCGGGATTGCAGAGCGTGCGCAAACGTGTGACCGTCGATGTCGCGACGACGAGCCGCGCCGACGTGGAGATGAGAGTCGCCACCGTGTCGGAGGTGATGACCGTCACGGCAAGTGCAGCGCCGGCCGCCGAAAGCACGCAGGTGACCACCAATTTCAAGATGGACATGATCGATGCGCTGCCCATGGATCGGAACATCAACGCCATCACACTGCTCTCACCAGGCGTGACGGAGGCCGGACCGACGAATCAGATCACGATCTCCGGCTCGCATTCGTTCGACAGCATCTTTCTGGTCGACGGCGTCGTGGTGAATGAGAATCTGCGCGGTCAGCCGAGTCCCCTTTACATCGAAGATGCCATTCAGGAGACCACTGTTCTCACCGGCGGCGTCTCGGCGGAATTCGGACGTTTCACCGGCGGCGTGGTCAGCACGATCACGAAGTCAGGCGGCAACCTATTTTCAGGCTCGTTGCGTGACGACATGGCGCAGGCCGATCCTCCGAACGAGATCCGCCATCACGTCGCGGGAACGTACGGCGGACGGATCATTCGTGACCGGCTGTGGTTCTTCACTGCCGGCCGTTACCAGAAGGTCGACAGGCGCGGTCAAACGACGTTCACCAACATTCGGTATGTGGTCCCCGATCGGGAGCGCCGCTACGAAGGAAAGATGACGGCGCAGATCGCGCCGAAACACTCGGTGATCGCCTCGTATATTGACGAGCGCGAAACAGCGTCGAATACGGTTGCCGGCGCCGGCAATCGCGTGGTGGATCTACGCAGTCTCGTACCGTTCGACCGTCCGCGATCTCTGCTCTCGCTACATTACAACGGCATCGTTTCAAAAAACCTCCTGCTGGAAGGACAGTTCAGCCGGATGCGCGACCGCTTCACGAACGGCGCGGAGACGCGCGATCTGCTGCAGGGAACGTTGCTGCTCGACACGTCCACCGGTTATCGGATGTG
>QHVX01000436.1:0-4678 GCA_003222375.1 Acidobacteriota bacterium | reverse complement strand
TCGCAACGAGAACAATTTCCAATCGGGCAGCGACTTCCGCATCCACGGCATCATCCTGTGCGACAAAGGCGGCATTGCAGTCGCCTGCTCGTCGAACACGTCACTCACATCGACGGAGGTGTACTTCGGCACCGATACGAGTGCGGGACAGGTTGAATACACGCCGGTGCCATCGCTCTCCAGGACTTCGGACTTTGCAGTGCGCTCGCTCTTCATCAACGACAAGTGGGAGCTCAATCCGCATTGGAGCTTCAACTTAGGTGGGCGCTTTGACAAGGCATTCGGCAAGGACCAGGCCGGGCACAAAACGGTCGATGACAGCGCGGTGAGCCCGCGGCTGGCTGCGAATTTCGATCCGAAAGGCAACGGACGTCATCGGTTCAGCGTCAGCTACGGCCGTTACGTCTCGAAGGTCGACCAGGCCGCCGGCGACATCACTGCCACCGCCGGCCGTTATGCGGCGTATGACTGGGACTACAAAGGGCCAGTCATCAACGCGACCGGGACTCCGATCAATCAGCTCGTCTCAACCGATCAGGTCATCCAGCGCGTTTTCGACTGGTTCACTTCTGTGGGCGGTACGAAGAACTCCACCTATCTTACCGGCGCATCCGTCCCGGGCACGACAACTCGATTCGATCATTCTGTGCAGGCTCCATACATGGACGAGTGGACTGCGGGATATGGACGGACGTTTGGAAACCGCGGCTTTGTGCGAGCGGATTACATCCATCGCAATTGGGCGGCCTTCTACTCCATCCGCACGACGCTCGAAACCGGCAAAGCGGTCGATCCCAACGGCATCACGTTCGACCAGGGGGTCGTCGGAAATGCCTCCAGCGGCTTGAGCCGCCGCTATCACGCCCTTCAATTTCAAGGGAACTACAAGGTGCTCAAGGCGCTGAGCGTGGGCGGTAATTACACCTACTCAAAACTGCGCGGCAATGTCGAGGGCGAATCGCAAAGCGGCGCGACCGGGTTTACAAACCCGGAGGGTTATCCCGAGTACACAGTCTTCACGCAGAACAAACCGGTGGGATACCTCCTGCCCGACATGCGCCATCGCGGCAACGTCTGGTTACAGTACGAACTGCCAACGCGCGCTGGCATGTTCAATCTTTCTCTTTTGGAGCATTACCACTCGGCGCTTTCTTATTCCGCGGTTGGCACAATTGACATCCGCAAAGGCGTACCGAATGGTCCCGCAAATGGAGTCGTGAATCCCGGCTACGCTCAGCCTCCAGCGAGCGTGACTTACTTCTTCAGCGGTCGTGGCGCGTTCCGTCTCGACGATATTTCCGCCACCGATTTGGGCGTGAACTGGTACCTGCCTGCGATTGGCGGCTTGCGGCCGTTCATCGAGACCGATCTTCTGAATATTTTCAATCAACAGGGGGTGGAGGACCCGGACTTCGTGAATCAGACCGTCCTTTCGCGCCGGCAGGTCACATGTCTGCAGAGCGGTTCGAGCTCGCGCTGTCTGGCATTCAATCCGTTCACCGATACGCCGAAGCAAGGTGTCCATTGGCAATTGGGACCGATCTTCGGGCAGCCGACTGCTCCGGCGGCGTACCAGCAGCCGCGCTCGTATCGCTTCTCAGTGGGCTTGAAGTTTTAATCCGACTGCATCGAGAGTCTTTGCCGCCAGCGCGCGCGCACCGCGGTGCGGATTCTTTCTGATCATCTCGTCCAGCACCTCCCGCCCCGCACGCGGATTCTCTTCGATGAAGTAGATCAACGCGAGATTGGCGTAAGACTGCAGATGCTGCGGCGAGTTAGCGATCTCGCTTCGAAACGCGGCCATTGCTTCTTCCGGACGATTGAGGCCGCGCGCACGTGCATTGGCGGCATCGATCGTCTGTAGCGCCTCTTGCAGCTTCCCTTCGGCGCGTTGGACCTCGGCCAGCAGGAGAATCGACGTCGGCTGCCGGCCGCCGCTGTCGATCGCGGCCTGCGCGTGCTGCTCGGCCTTCGCGAAATCGTGTTGCTCGATGTAGGCGCGCGCGAGCAGCTCGTGCACCTCGCGCGGATTGGTCGACATCGCGAGCTCGGCGTGCGGAATCGTTTCGTTTGGCTTCCCAGCCTTCAGATATGCGAAGCCGAGTCCGAGGGCCAGGTCGGGAGAAAAAATCTCGGATTGGGCGAGCGCCGATTTGTAAGTGCCGATCGCCTCGTCGTAGCGGCCGGAATCGACGAGGACCTCCCCAAGCTTCGACCAGACGTCCTGCAGATGCGGGTTCTTCGCGAGCAGCGCGCGAAATGCCGGCACGGCTTCATCGTCGCGGCGTTCGTCGGCGAGTTTCGTCGCGCGGATTGGGAAGCGGACCGCTCCGATTGCGCGGCGTGCCGATGTAGCCGAGGGCCGCCAGCTTTCTCGCCTCTTCGGGATCGACTGCCTGCAGCGGATTAATTGTTGATGGTATTGTGTGCAATTTTTCGCGAGAGCGCGCGGCCGTGCGGCGGTCCGTCGACGCCAGATCATGTGCCTCGCCCGGATCGCTGACGAGGTCGTACAGCTCGCCGCGCGGACCTTCGATGTATTGATCGCGATCGACGATCAGCGATCGCAGCTCACTCCAGCCGAGGTGAATGCGGGGATAGAGCGTCTCGGAGTAGATCGGCTTCGGTAGCCGACCCTTGGCGATGCCGAGATAGCTCAGGATCATCGGCGAGACTTCAGAAAGCCCGATCGGCTTGACAGAGCGCGAGCCGCGGCTCGTCGCACCCGGAAACTTGATCATCAGCGGCACCTGCAGCGCTTCGCGATACAGCAGGATTCCGTGCTGATCTTCACCGTGATCCATCAGGCCTTCGCCGTGATCGGACAAAAACACGATGAGCGCACGATCGTAGACGCCGAGCGATTTCAGCTTCTGAATCAGGCCGCCGACGATGGGTCGTAAGGCGCGTGCGGCTCGTAGATGTGAAAAAAGAAGAAGAAAGGCTGCGACGCATTTTTCTCGATCCAGGAGTTCGCGATCTTCAGCGTCTCGAAGCCCGATCGCTGATGCTCGCTGATCGCGCCGGCGGCCGCCACTGCGATGCCATCGTCGTAGAAATCGAAGCCGTTCTTGATGCCGGTTTCGCCGCGCAGAACGTACGACGACACCGCTGCACCGCTGCGATAGCCGTGTTCGCGAAGCGTTTGCTGAAGCGTCGGAAATCTCGCGCTGTCGAAGCGATAGCCGATGTTGTTGCGCACTTCATGCTCGGTCGGCAGCAGTCCGGTGAGGATCGACACGTGCGACGGCAACGTCATCGGGCAGTGGCTGTACGCGCGCTCGAACAGCATGGAGTCAGCGCGCAGCGCATCGAGGTTCGGCGTTTCAACACCGCG
Organism: Acidobacteriota bacterium; assembly: GCA_003222375.1. Classification (GTDB taxonomy): domain Bacteria; phylum Acidobacteriota; class Thermoanaerobaculia; order Gp7-AA8; family Gp7-AA8; genus Gp7-AA10. Next base: position 1,341 of record QHVX01000436.1, on the reverse strand, counting down.
ATATCCGTACGCCGGCAGGTGATCCGACCGCAGCGTGTCGACGGAGATCAGGATCACCGGCGCGTTCCGGAAGGCCTGCTCGCGGTGACAAGCAGCGAGGAACAGAAGGAGGAGCGCGCACCTTCGCATATGATCGGGCGCCATTATGCTGCCCGAAAAAACATTTGAAGGGCGTTCCGGTGTGATCACCGGCGGCGCGACCGGCATCGGCTTCGGCATCGCCAAAGAGCTCTCGCGCCTCGGCGCCCGCGTCATCATCGCCAGCCGCAAAGAAGAAAATCTGAAGAAGGCGGTTGTGGAGCTCGGTGAGCGAGCGAGTTATCACGTCCTCGATGTGCGCGATGCGGATGCGGTCGAGGCGATGGCCGTGAAAATCGGCGCGGTCGATTTTCTCGTCAACAACGCCGCCGGAAATTTCATCGTGCCTTCCGATCAGCTCACCACCAACGGGTGGAACTCGGTGATCGGCATCGTGCTCAACGGAACGTTTTACTGCACCAGCGCGATCGGCAAACGGATGATCGAGTCGAAGCGCGGCGGCGCGATCCTCAACGTCATCGCGAATTACGCCTGGACCGGCGCGCCGGGCGTCGTGCATTCCGCGAGCGCCAAAGCGGGCGTGCTCGCGATGACGCAGACGCTGGCCGTCGAATGGGCGCGCCACAAAATCCGTGTCAACGCCATCGCGCCCGGGCCGGTGCATACCGAGGGTGCATCCGCGAGACTCTTTCCCGATCCGGCAATCGAAGAGGGTATCCGACGGACGATTCCGCTGCGCCGGTTCGCGACGCTCGACGAGATCGCGAACGCCGCCGCGTATCTGCTCTCCGATTACGCGGGCTACGTCACCGGCGAGGCATTCGTGATCGACGGCGGGCAGTGGCTGAGCGGCGCGGATTATTGGGGACGGATCAAGGCGATGGCGCCGCGCTAGTTTGGAGTGCGGCGGCTTGCCGCCGCTGTCATGGCCGCAGCTTGCTGCGGCCAGCCGCCTCAAAGAAGCCGCAACTCATCCAAAACCGGATCGAAATCGTCGGAGACATTGATTCCAGTCGCATCCTGTCGATTCCGAGCAATCGCAGCGACAGAGTGGAAGCGTTTGATAAACGCCGTTAGATCTTGTTGTGCCTCAACGATGAGATGGTAGTGGTTCGATAGCAACGACCATGAGTGAAAACGAATGCGATGCGCCTCGGCCGCCGCGAAGAGTAGCTTCTGTAGCTGGTCGAGAGCGTCTGAAGATCGGTAGTAATGTTGTTTCAGGTAGGTGCCCGCAGTGATGAAGTAGATTCCACGTGCGGCGATGCGGTGCAGTGGCCCGTGCGGCCAGTCCATTCACTG